>NZ_CP011480.1 GCF_001011155.1 Hoeflea sp. IMCC20628 | reverse complement strand
GATCACCAATTTCAAGGGTGGATCCGGCAAGACCACCACCTCAGCGCATCTTGCACAGCATCTGGCGCTTGAGGGCTACCGGGTGCTGGCGATCGACCTTGACCCTCAAGCCTCGCTCTCGGCATTGTTCGGCTATCAGCCAGAACTGGATCTCAAGGGCAATGATACCTTGTTTGGTGCGATCCGCTATGATGAAGAACGTGTGCCGATGGCCTCGGTCATTCGCAAAACCTATGTTGACGGTTTGGATCTGGTGCCGGGCAATCTCGAGCTGCAAGAGTTTGAGCATATGACACCGCAACATCTTGCCGACAGGCAGGCCGGCCGAGCAGGTGGCGATGCGGGTGACATGTTTTTTGCCCGCGTTCAGTCGGCACTCAGCCAAGTAGCTGACGATTACGATGTGGTGGTGATCGACTGTCCACCGCAGCTTGGGTTCTTAACCCTCGGCGCGCTCTGTGCGGCCACGTCGGTTTTGGTCACCGTGCATCCGCAAATGCTGGATGTTGCGTCGATGAGCCAATTTTTGTTCATGACGTCTGATTTGCTGGCAGTGGTGCGCGATGCCGGCGGGGAGCTGAATTTTGATTTTCTACGCTATCTCGTCACCCGCTACGAGCCAAATGATGGGCCTCAGACCCAGATCACGGCTTTCTTGCGTGGTCAGTTTGGCGACCGGGTGCTGACAGCGCCGATGGTCAAGTCCACTGCAATTTCCGATGCCGGGCTGACGAAACAGACGCTTTACGAGGTCGGGCGGGAGAATTTTACCCGCGCCACTTATGACCGGGCGATGGAATCGTTGACAGCTGTCAACTCGGAAGTGGAAGCCCTGTTGCTTAAAGCCTGGGGGAGGGCGGTATGAATTTGGTTTCTCCAGATTTTGCCCGATTGGTTCGGATCAATGGCCGCGCAAATATATTTGCGAAAGCTTTTTCACCATGCTTTGATTCTGTCTCATGTTGGCTTGGGTTGGCTTCGGCCAAACACAATGCACCATGAGCCGGTATCAGATTGAGGATATGAGATGAGCAAACGCAAGGATCAGCTCCGCTCGATTTTCGAGACCAAACCGAATCCCGGTTCGGCAGACGCACATCACGCCTTACCTATGGTGCCTTCAGATGCGAATGCAGTGGAAACAGACCTGGCCGCCGCTTTGGGCGGCGACCAATCGCAAATAGGGCAGCCAGCGCCGCGCACCAGTTCCGGGGCCGTCAAGGCCATGGGCCTTGCCCTGGGCGATCTTCAGCGGGAGGCGGAAGATGCGCGCAGCTTACGGGCGTTGATTGCCGACGGCGCGCATCTGGTTGAGCTGGATCCGGGGCACATTGTTGCCGCCCCTATTGCCGACCGGTTGACCCGCGGACGGGCGGATGATCCCGATTTTGATGCACTGATAGAAAGCATCCGTAACGATGGCCAGCAGGTGCCGGTGCTGGTGCGACCGCACCCGGACGCTGATAAGGCCGCTGCGGGCTGGTATCAGCTGGCCTATGGTCATCGCCGGCTGGCCGCAGCCGCAGAGCTGGGTCTACAGGTATCGGCTCTGGTCAAACCGCTCACGGACATCGAGCTGACACTGGCGCAGGGCCGGGAAAATGCCGAACGGCGCAATCTCTCCTTCATTGAGCGCGCGCGATTTGCCAGCCTTCTTATCGCTGCCGAGCACGATCGCTCAACAGTCATGGCGGCGCTTGGTGTGGACAAGACCGAGCTTAGCCGCTTGGTGCAGGTGAGCGAGCGGATACCGCCGGACGTTATTGCCAGCATAGGTCCCGCACCCAAAACCGGTAGGCCGCGCTGGATGGCGCTGGCGGGACTGTTCCTCAGCGCTTCGGATGAAGCCAAGGCGCGCGAAGAAGCGGGCTTGGCGATGTTCAGGGACGCGCCATCAGACAGTCGGTTTCAGATGATGTTCGCGCGCCTGTCCAAGCGGGAAACGGTCAAAGCCCCGCCGGCGGAGCGCATTGTTGCAGACAAAGATGGTGTCAAACTGTGTGCATTGCGGTTGAAGTCCGGCAAGGCAAATCTGGAATTCAATGAGAAGGCAGCGCCTGGTCTGGCCGATTGGCTTGCGGATCAACTGCCTGAGCTTGTCGAGAAATTCAGGCAATCCCGTCAGCAAACATGACAGGGTTGCTCAGGAAGCCGAGGCACAAGCCTGACTTCCGCAGTCTGTGCGTAGATCAAATGATGAAAGGAAACTGACGGCAGAAAAAAGGCCCCCGAAACGTCACCATTCCGGAAGCCCTCGTCTATTTAGCAATTGCGAGAGAATCACTTCCACACGGCTTTGTCAAGCGTTCGGCGAGATCGGACGGGCTGATTTTATGCCTCAATTTTGAGGTGAAACATGGAAGAGCAATTTGCAACGACGCCTTTTGGCGGTCGGGGGGTTAGTCGTGCCTCAATGGCAGTCCATCAGCAGCTCAAACGTCTGCGTCAGCAGATGGGCCAGCCAGCTGACTGTCAAACCGACAGATCTTGTGCCGCAGGATCAGACAGCAATGCGAGCGGCGATTACGACAAATGGCAGCTGCTCAAGGCTCTAACAGAGGCGAGGGGGTACTTTGGCCTTTCCGACCGCAGCCTGGCGGTACTTGAGGCGCTGACCTCGTTTCATACCTCCAAGACGCTGAATGCTGGCGCACCGATCATCGTCTTTCCGTCGAACAGGGCACTGTCATTGCGGTGTCGCGGAATGTCGCCGGCAACGCTTCGCAGGCATTTGGCGGCCCTTGTGGAAGCGGGACTGATCCTCAGACGCGACAGCCCCAACGGCAAGCGCTATGTCCATCGCTCGGATACAGGCGAGATCGATCAGGCGTTTGGGTTTGATCTGGCTGCATTGGCAGCCGCTGCGCCTGACATTCATGCTGCAGCCGAGCGCGAACGGGCAAGAGCTTCAGCGCTAAGAAAGCTACGGGCTGAAATCACCATTCATCTGCGCGATATTTCAAAACTGCTGTTGGAGCTGAGCGAGGAGGCCGCCGCCGGGAGTATTTCGCGGGTTGATATGACGGCGCTGTTTGACCGCCTCACAGGCCTTTCAGGCCGGGTCTCTCGGGTTACCGATCTCGAGAGCTTGGATTTGCGGGTAACCGCGCTAAGGCACCTGCGTGTTGATGTCGAAACTCTCTGGCTTGAGAGCACTTCGGAAGACAAGCTTGATGAGCTTGCCGCCAGTCAGGAGGATAAAACCGGAGAAACATTGGGTAATACTGATGATTTGAGCGGCAATGACGTGCAAAATGCGCACCATATTCAGAATTCAAAACCAGAATCCCATTTTGATAAACAGCTAAAGACTAATTCAGAGGAAAATCCAAATTCGGTGTCCTTCGTATCGCTTCAAACCAAGAGTGAAGAAACTGCTCGAGGAAAACTGAGAGCAGGAACTGGTTTGCCTACTTTGGGTTTCGTGCTTAAATCCTGTCCGCAAGTCCTCGATTACGCCCGTTCCGGCATTTCCAGCTGGTCCGAACTTTATCGAACGGCCGATCTGGTACGCACCATGCTGGGGGTTTCACCCGACGCCTGGGCGCAAGCCAACCAAATCCTGGGTGAAGCACAGACCGCGATCATCATTGCGGCTATTCTCGAACGTGCCGATGTTATCCGGTCGCCGGGTGGTTATCTCCGAACGTTGACTGAGCGTGCTGCCGAGGGCAAATTTTCGATCATTCCGATGCTTGAGGCGTTGAGATGATTACCGCTCTGGCCGCTTGGCACATGATGTGTGAACCGGTCGAGGAGCGTGTCAGGCCGTCGCTTTACATTTCAGTAGGTTGGCGGACTGATCGCCCAGATGACAACGGTGTCCTGGTCAGTCGGATTTGCATAGCGATGCAGCCGCTCGCTGGAAAATGCAAAACTGTCGCCTTCGTTCAGCCGGATATGTTGATCATCAAGCCAAAGGTCCAACTGGCCCGATATGATGATACCCGCTTCTTCACCGCGATGATTGTAAGGATCGGCACCGCTTTCCGACCCTGCCGGAAAGATTCAGCGCAACGGTGGCGTCGCCTTAATCGAGTCTAGGGTGAGAAGCAGCCTTTGACAGAGTTTTCAGGCCTCGATCAACATGGCGATCTCCCGCCAGGCCGTAGTGGCATGGGCGCGAAGTTGGCGATGATCGCTTGCGGTAAGATGTTTTCGATGAAGATGGAAGAGATTGCCGATCTGACCGTGGTTTGAGACGAAACGCTGGCATTGGCGCGCAGATTTGAACCGCATCATACGCTTTTCTCGTCGTCGCACGGGAAGGTGAGAGTTCTCTGCGCGATTGTTCAAACCCTTATGCGAGCGATGCTCGACGCCCGGGATCAGCTCAGCTTTAGCGGCCGAATAAGAGCGCAGCTTGTCGGTAATCATTACACGTGGCGTGATACCTTGGACTCTCAGCAGCTTTCGCATCATCCGGAGAGCGGCCTTCCGATTTCTGCGGCTTTGCAGGATACTTGGATAGCGCCATGGAACTGTCGCGCCTTCGCACCGATGCCCGCGGAGGAAGGCAAACGCGACAGAATTGGATACCTGGCCGCCATTCCAGCATGGTGCCGC
The DNA here is from genome assembly GCF_001011155.1 of Hoeflea sp. IMCC20628. NCBI lineage: Bacteria > Pseudomonadati > Pseudomonadota > Alphaproteobacteria > Hyphomicrobiales > Rhizobiaceae > Hoeflea > Hoeflea sp. IMCC20628. The sequence continues at coordinate 149,505 of NZ_CP011480.1, read as the reverse complement.
CACCCTGGATATAGCTCTCACACGCCGAGTGGCGCGAAGAGATCAGCCAGAACCTCTTCATCAATTAATCCTGCAGTGCCCTCATCCGCATTATCGGAGAATAGCGCATCGGCGAGAGCCTGTTTGCGGGCCTGAAGGGCAAGGATTTTCTCTTCCACAGTGCCCGCTGCGACCAGACGGTGGACGAAGACTGGCTTGTCCTGTCCTATCCGGTGCACGCGATCCATCGCCTGCCGTTCCACCGCGGGATTCCACCATGGGTCATAGAGGATGACTGTATCGGCCTCGGTCAACGTCAAGCCCACCCCGCCTGCCTTGAGGCTGATCAGAAAAACCGGCGCGGAACCGCACCGGAATTCTTCAAGAACCTCGGCGCGCTTGCGGGTCTGTCCGGTGAGGGTCAGATGGGAGATCCCCATTGCATCCAGATCCGACGCAATCAGGCCCAGCATCTCGACGAATTGCGAAAATATCAGCACGCGCCGGCCCTCCGCCACCAGTTCTTCCAGCAACTCCTTGAGCCGTGCGCGTTTGGAACTGTCGATCACATGCCGTGCGGCCTCGGACTTCACGAGGCCCGGGTCGCAGCAGACCTGGCGCAGTTTCAACAGCGCATCGAGAATGGTTATGCGTGCGGCGGCCAGCCCGCGCCTGGAAATTGCATCACGTACCCGTGCATCCATGACGCTGCGCACGGTCTCGTAGAGTGCCTGTTGTGGTTTCGTGAGCTCAACCCGTTCGACAATTTCGGTACGCGGCGGCAGCTCGGAAGCAACAGCCTCCTTGGTCCGGCGCAGCAGGAAGGGGCGCACCCGCCTATTGAGCCGCGCCTGTGCACGCTGGTCTCCCTGTTTTTCGATCGGGGTGCGAAACAGCTTCTGAAAGGTCCTGCGATCCCCCAGCAGACCGGGATTGATCCAGTCAAACAGCGTCCAGAGGTCCTGCAGGGAGTTCTCCATCGGGGTGCCGGTCAAGGCCAACCGCCCGGCGGAGGGAATATCGCGCAGTGCCTTGGCCATCTGGGATGCAGGGTTTTTGAGAATCTGCGCTTCGTCGACGATCACCAGATCCCAATGAACAGAAGCCAGCATGTCCTTGTCGCGCGCTAGCAACGGATAGGTGGTTACTACCAGATCGGCGCTTTCAATCTCACTTGCCAAGGAATGCCGTCCGGTGCCGTGCAGGATCAACAGACGCAAGTCGGGGGTAAAGCGCGCAGCCTGATCCTGCCAGCCATGGATCAGGCTGGTGGGCACAACAAGAAGCGCAGGCCCATTGGCCTTCCCGCTTTCGCGCCGCGCCTGCAACAGGGCGAGAGCTTGCACGGTCTTGCCCAATCCCATGTCGTCAGCCAGCACCCCGCCAAAACCAGCCCCGATCAGAGTACCCATCCACGCGGCGCCAAAACCCTGATAGGGGCGCAGTTCGGTGCAAAGCCCCAGCGGCTGTGCGATGGCTGTGACACTCCCCAGGTCTTGCAGACTGCGTGCCAGCGGCAGAATACCGGCATGATCGGCGAACTTCACCTCACTGCCGGCGATCGCCTCGGCCACTTCATGAACAAGCGTGGCTTCCGACGGGTGCATCCGTCCTGTCCCATGATGCAGCAGAAACAGGTGCAGCACGGACGCGATCGCGCTCAGGTCAACAGCCACATAGCGTCCTCGCATGCGTTCAATGAAGGCCGGGCGCGCCTCCAGATGGGCCCGCAATGCCTCGACATCGGGCACCACATCCCCGAATTCGTCACCCAGCTGTTCCAAATATGCAGCTATCAACGGGGCCAGATCGTGGGTCTTGCCGGCCACCTCGACCTTGAAACCCAGATCGAACCAGCCGTATCCGCCAAAGGTCTCCCCCGATGCCCCGACGGTCTCGACCGACAGACGGGTCTCGGCCTCTTCGATCTGATAGGGCCATTTCGAGGTAATCTCGATTTCCCACCCCTCAGTGCGCAAAGTTGGGAGAACGCGCGCAGTGAACTCAAGCGCCGCATTGATCCGGCTGGTCTCAAAGGTCAGCTCGTTCAACTCGCCATCGGCAAAGACGAAGTCATGTCGCGTCAGCCCGTCACTTGGACTATGCAACTCCAGCTCGTCAATCGGGATAGCTCCAGATTCCTGTATCAGGACATGGCATTCATTCTCCCATTCATGATCACGTTGAAGCGTCACAAGAGTATTGTCTTCAATGAAACGCGGCTCATCGGCTTCCGTCAACGACACCGCATGCCCTTCATAGAGAAAGCGCAGCGACAGGCAGGGAAGTGTGACGGATGTTCGTCCATATCGGTAAAGCCCCTCATGGGCATTTGCGGATGCCAATGTCAGCTGCGCCTGTCGTGTGCGGGCAGGCCTGCGCGTCACGTCCGGAAGTTTCGGTCGTGGCAGCGCCATTCCCCCTATCCGCTTCGGCAGCGCTGGCGCCAGTCGAGCCAGCTCGTCCCGCGCAATAACCGGGCAGGACTTGATAAGCCTGATCAAATCTGCTGCAGGCACTTGTGCCAGTTCGCCGATCGTCTTGCGGGTCGGGTCAAGCCAGATACCGGATTGCCCGAACCGGGCGACCTGCAATACCGATCCATCAATGGCGACAAACGCCAATCGCGATCCACCGTCAGCGCCAAGGCTCCATCCCAGGTCGAGCGGCATGATCTCGTCGGACCAGGCAAGCTGGGCTTCAGGGCTGATTTCAGCCAAAGCGCGTCCGGTGCCGCAGATTTTTAGCAAGAGAGATGTGTCGAGCATGTCGGCTGTGCGCAATGCATCAGGAAGATCGTGAGACGCGTAGCCTGATTGACTAGTGAGACTGCGCGAGCGGGCGAGGCGACCTAGAAGATCAAGATCCAGCGGGCGGAAGAAGCCGGGCAGGGCCTTTGCTCCGCGTAGCTGATAGATGACATCATAGCGCCGGATTGCCTTGTTCAGCCCGGTGCCTTGCGCGTTAACTCTTCCCTTGCAGATATCGATACGCAACTCGGCTTGCGTAAAATCGGTGACGTAGAGCAGTCGGTCCTTGATCGCTTCGGGGTAGTATTCGGGGCGCTCTTGGGGGGCAGACACTGCATCTTCGTTTTCCGACGCTGGGCTATCCTGAACCTGGCGTAGCCAATGGTGAACTGCAGCCGGTATTGTCGCAGTCGCGGTAAGGCTCCGCCCTGGTGCGCGCCCTCGGGCCTGATAGTCCAGCAGGGCTGCCACGACATGTTTGCAATTGAACGACACCGGGCAGCTGCACCGTCCCAGTACCTCGCCATCGGGTTTGCGCGCTGTGGCAGGCTTGATCTGGATTGATTGGTGATAGGTTGTGCCCTTGCCATTATGAACCCGCGCTTCTAGCCCTCCGTCTTCGTCCGGGCCAACCGACACCACATGCCCTGCGCGCTGATATATCCTGCCGCGGTCAAGGGTCGCGCTGTCAAAATGTGTCTCGAACGAAATCAACAGCCTGCCCCTCGTTGCATGATCCTGATTGCATACACCTGGCCCTGTTCGCAACAAGCGGCAAGGATTGGATCGGTAGTGACGGTAACAGCACTCACGCCGCCTCGCCGCATGCTCTTTGCCAAATCAAGAAATCCCGGCGCTCAAACGATTCCATTTCAAGGTGAACGGCTCTCAGCAACGAAAAAGGCCCGGCGTTTACCACGACATCAAGATGTCTGACGGTTTGGACCATGCCTTAAAATCGCACAGGCCAATCGCCGCGCGGTTAACGTTACGATGCCCTTGTGCGAGATCATAAATCATCGCAAGTTCAAACCTAATGTCGTGGTTGAATTCGGTTATGTTTCGGGAGGAAATTATGCGCTTAAGTTATATGTTTGCGGTTTTGATATTAGGTACCAGTGCCACGGCATCCTTTGGCGAAGATGTGATTGGATCGCGGATGGAAAGCTGCGAAAAGGGCGCCGTCGTTAAAGACGAACTTGGTGCGACCGGCAGAATCATTTCCGATGTGGCCGGTGTGTGTTTAGTCACTTTTCCCAACGGCACTGAAGGTGTCATTCCCGGAGGCGGTCATATGTACCCACCGGGTTCGCTTATTCGACAAGCTGCATTGAATGAAGTGGCTGACAGCGGGGTTGTCGTTGGCCGTTATCTTTGCACCCGCGCGGACGACCAATTCCAGTTCAATTTTGAGCTAACCGGGGATGGCTCTTACACATTGCAGGAAAGTGCTGGAGTCTATGAAAACGCGGACAGGAACTCAATCAGTTTCATTGACGGGGAACTGGACGGTGCTGCTGGGTGGATGAACAAAGGGGTCATCGGATTGACGATCCCCGGTGCCGACAGTGAGACCAGATGCGTAGTTGAGTAGCCGCGCCAGTCTGAAATCTCACTATGAGCCGTACATGCCTCGAACAACCCGAAAGCTCCACGAGAATGTCATTGCGCCTGTGCACGGCCGTGCGGGCAAGGCCCACATAGGGCTAACACCGAGTCACGTGGGCATCTTGAATTGCGGTTACTCCATACGACTTCAAACTTCCAGGGACGATAGGGCACGGCTGTCCGCTTGATTATCTCACCCTGACCGAATAGCGCGTACGCAATACTCAACACGCCATTCAGCTGTGGCACCGAAAGCTGAAAATTTCCTCAACGAGACAGGAACAAGGCATGGAAACCACCACGATTGAATCGCGCAGCGACTTTGCGCAATGGGCCATCGAGCGCGCCCGCGCCATCGTTGGTGACCAGGCAGGCGATCTGGCGCTCGCCGCACGCGATGGTAATGACGAGGAAATCGCCAGAACCGCTAATGCGCTCGGCCAGGCTATTTCCGAAGCTCTGATCGAGGTGTTCGACGGCCTAATTTCTGACGAGTAAATGTATTCCGACAATATACGAGTGGGCCCATTCAAACGGCAGGCTCAGTCAATGTCCGAATTACCCTCACAGAACTCGCGATGGGCGGCTTGAAATCAGTCCGTCTGGTCGTTCATCAGCAGGCCATCCTACCAGCTTCTGATCATCCGTTGCCCTATCGTGCATACTTGAATGCGCGAGAGGGGATGAGCCGGGCTTCGCGCCGCTCACCAGGATTGGCGCACGATGGATCTTATCACCCATCATGTCCGCATTCTCGAAATGAATGGCAACAGCTCATCTCGCTTAAAGCCGTGCACAAACCGTGACCGACTTCACAATGCTGACGTGCCTGTGACGAAATCGAATTAGCTGAGGGCACTACGCCCGTTCCAGCTCAGGTGTTATTGCTCGGATAAGGTCCATTGCGTGCTCCATCACGAGAATAGGTAGCCCGTATCCTTCTTCTTGCGGAAACCAGACAAGCCCGGTTGGCAGGTCTGTGTTTTCCACAAGCCGGGATGATAGATGGGAATAGTCGGTAAGCTGTGCGCTCCACGCCCTCATTACGCCGTATGCGGTTTCCCCTTCAGTCGTTGGCTTGAGCTCGATGCTGTGCTGACCGATGCCACGGAGGATCCAGTCATAAACATATCTCACGTATATTTCTGCGCCACTAGCGTCGGTTTTGCACGTGATGTAGGGCTCGAACAATTGGTAGTCTGGTCCGTCGATATACCAGCGCCCCCACACGCGAATTTCCCGAAATCGACTGAGATCGTCAGAGACTTCATCGCGAAGAATAAAGCCTTCCCTTTCGAAGAGGTCATGGATCGGATGATCGGCGGGGGCTGGCAAATCGTTTATTGTGATCGCCAAGCTTTCAGACGTCATTATCACTTCGACCTCGTCGCCAGGCAAAAGCAGCCTTCCTGTGTATATCATCACCGGACCGGGATGGTGTTCTTTAACATTGTCAAATTCACTGATAAATTGCATTTGGTTTTTATTAAACATTCCAAATCTCTTTCTACACGTTACTTATTTAATACTATCAAACTATAAATACTACGTCAATACAAAAACTTGTATACAAATATATAATCGATATAGATATGCAAAAAATGATTTTAATGGCTTATCCCGTTAGCTCCGGCACTACCACATATTGATGATCAATAAAAATTAACTAAATATATGATTTTCTTTAGTTTACACGACTCGCTTCAGGCGGCAAAACCCAATGACAATTGACTTTAACGGCAAATGGGTTACAATGTAATTCATTGAAATACGGAGCGGTTCGCTATGCTAAATAACGAGAAAACCCAAGTGTCGTTGAGGCTTCCTACACCTTTGGTTGCGGAGTTTGACCAGATCGCCGCGCTTCTTGATCGAGATCGCACATGGGTCATGCAGAAGGCTCTCGGTCAGTACCTGGCAGATGAAGGAGCTGAAGTCCTCCGGGATGCCCAAGGCATCGAAGAGTTGGATAGAGGCGAAAGCGTTGATCTTGAAGACGTGCTTGAGAAGGCTCGAACTATCGTTGCCGCAGCCGAATATCGACTCGGTCAGCGGGTCGGTTGATGCCTCCTGTTCGTTTATCCAAGAGTGCGGAACGCTGGTTCCTGAGCAAGGTTGCAGAAATTGCTGAGGTGAACCCCGTTGCCGCCAGAAAGCTCATTAAACGTCTGGAGAGACAGAAGGGCCTTCTTTTATCATTCCCGCAGATGACCGAGAAAGGTATTCTGGAGGGAACGCGCAAGGTCAGCATGCCTCCCTTGATTCTCACCATCCGCGCCAGAAATGGCATCGTTGAGATTGCTGCAATCAGGGACGCACGGCAGAAAGACGCATATGCGCCAGCCGACCTTGATGTCGCCTATGACAACGATGATGACGACAAAGAGGATACCTATAGCGGCGGCGCGAAGCCTGGTGCTCGACCTTGAGTACGTTGTCAATGAGTAGCAAATACGAATCCGACCGTGACTTGGCCAAGACGGGGCGAGGTGTCGTTTTGCGCCGATAGATGCGTGGTTCCGGTGCGACATAATCTCGGTCGAGCAGTCTCTGCGCAAAGACATTGGGAACGCCCTTGGCGATAGCCTCAAGGTAAGTCCGGCGGTGATCCACTTTGGTGCCATCACGCACCTGCTCCATGAGCGTTTTGAGGACCGGTGGCCTCCCAGCGATCTGGCGCAGACCGACATGGCCAGTGCCATTGCCGATGGAAAGCAAGCTATCAAAGGCAGCACTGAAGTGCCGTCGACGATTCCACCTGAAGATAAATTCCTGAAGGTAAATGTCAAAGTGCCTTCGTTGGACACCGTGGTAGACGCCCATCATCCACCGCTTCATCAGAGAGAACACGCGGTGAATCCGTTTGAACCAGATATGGGCAGGCATGCCCTTCACGACCTGAGACTGATGAATGCGGCCAGGGATGCCCTGATACGAAGGGTTGCCATCGGTGAAGATCGTGGTCGCGGGCAGAGTGTTCTTGAAGACGAAAGGATGTAAAGATTCTCGGCCGTTGCTACGGATCGGCTCAAGCCTGATGCGACCTGAACCAGGCAATAATCTGTTTCCCATGCGCCTCGGTCTTATGGGAATTGCGATCTCCGCCGAGCCGGCCCGGCTGCACGTCACCCTGCCGCAGTTGAAGATTTCGCCAGCGACTGATGCTCGCGGCACTTACGCCAAACCGTTCGGCGGCTTCCCGATGGGGCGCGCCGCCCGAAACCGCGGTAAGCACACGTGTCCGTCGTCAGATAAAATGGGACATCAGAGCGGCTTGAGTATTGGAGGCTCTGGTTCGTTTGTGTGACTGATTATGCCGCTTGTTTTTGATGGTGCAAGCGACGTTGGCGGATTGTCAGCTTCTTGATCTCTTTCCTTTCTCTCAAGATGGCTTTGTCGCGCCCAAAGTAGACGTCGGCGGGTGTGACGTTCTTCAAGCTCTCGTGGTAGCGCCTGTTGTTATAGTAGTCGACGAAGGCCTCGATCTGGCGTTCAAGATCGCCTGGCAGATAGTAATTTTCCAGCAGGACCCGGTTCTTCATCGTCTGATGCCATCGCTCGATCTTTCCCTGGGTTTGCGGGTGGAACGGGGCTCCACGAACGTGATCCATCTTCTTGTCCTCCAGCCATTCAGCCAAATCGCCAGAGATGTAACATGACCCGTTATCGCTGAGCAGGCGCGGTTTGTGGCGCACGACGGCCTGGTCGCAGCCCGATGCCTGAAGCGCCAGTTCAATGGTGTCTGTCACGTCCTCGGCCCGCATGTTTGTGCAAAGCTTCCAGGCGATGATGTAGCGGCTGTAATCGTCCAGGATCGTGCTGAGGTAATACCAGCCCCACCCGATGATCTTGAAGTAGGTGAAGTCGGTCTGCCACATCTCATTGATGGCGATAGTTTTGTCTTTGAACTCATTGGCTGCCTTGATCACCACATAGGCCGGTGCGGTGATTAAATCGGCTTCCTTCAGGATACGATAAGCCGATGATTCAGAGACAAAATACCGCTTCTCATCAGTGTATTTGACTGCCAGCTCCCGGGTCGTCAGCGCCTCGTGTTCCAGCGCGAACTCAATCAGGTCATCACGCCGGTCTTGGGGGATACGGTTCCAGACCGACTTCGGCCGTGGAGACCGATCATCCAAGGCAACAACCCCACCGTCGAGGTAAAGATCATACCATCTGTAAAAAGTGGTGCGCGGTATGCCCAGCATATCGAGGGTCTGCTTGGTTGGCAGGTGCGATCCTTCGACCGTGCGAATGATCTCAAGCTTCTCGGTCGCAGGGTATCTCATGCCTCGTCCTCCCCAGCACCTGTCATGCTTTTTTTGAGCAGGCGGTTCTCCAGGGTCAGATCGGCGACGCATTCCTTCAACGCCAAGGCTTCAGAGCGAAGGTCCTTTACTTCCGGCGACGTCGCTTGCCGTGCTGTGTCACCCGAGAGCCGGCGCTTGCCTGCTTCCAGGAACTCCTTCGACCAGCTGTAATACAGGCTTTCGGCGATACCTTCGCGGCGGCACAGCACCGAGATGCTTTCCTCTCCACGCAAACCCGCCAAAACGATACGGATTTTTTCCTCCGCTGAATAGGTCTGGCGGGTCTTGCGGCGGATGTTCTTGACCAGCTTGTCAGCTGCGTTCTTCGATGTTTCAGGCTTCTGTCTCATCTCGATCTCCCAATCGGTAAGATGAACCAGAAATCCTCCGTTGTTCAAATCCTCAAATCTGTCCCACGGGCGCTGACGTCAGACATATCGTCGCGTCGTCTTAAGTACATCATTGTCTCCTGAAAATTGCAACTATATTATAGTTGATACAATATATAGTATTGCATGAAATGTTAATACACGCAATATACTAATATTAATATTTTACTACTACATAAATATTTTACTTTATATTTCACGAATATGATTTGCTGCTTATTTCATTTGATCTGTACCGTCGGCGTGTACCATACACCTCACCCGTATTCGGTGAGAAATGCCAGCGCAGGCTTGTCTTGATGCTGCAGAACACACAGTCCAGATTCTGGAACTGCACAAGATGCCGGCAGTCGTGGATGGGTCTGCGGGGAGTTTCGGAATTGATCGAGGGTTCAGCATCGGAGCGCCATGATTATCAAGAAAGTGAATCGATGGAGCCCAATCGATTCACAAGAGTCGTTGGACGCGAAGCCGTTCATCACCGATCCTGGGCACATGAACACTGCACCCTGTCAGATCCATATCGAGCGCAAAGACGCATCGAAAAACATGGCCCGCTTTTATGATCTCTCACTGTCGCAGACCCTGTTCGATGAAATCTGTGTCATCCGCCGTTGGGGGAGGATCGGAACGCGCGGACAGGAAAAGCGCCACTATTTCACAAGAGAGCTGGATGCACTGGAATTAATGCTCGACGTGCTGAAAAGAAAGCGCAAGCGGGGCTACAGTCTGAAACGCCGCTGAGTGGCACTGCATGCACGCACCCGATGCCTTTGGCGAGACGGCATCAGGAAGGGTCATTCCTATGACGCTGCATTACTCGCCGCTTCAGTGTTCCATTCCAGAACGCTCGAAAAAGCTTGAGTATTATTGCCCACACAACTGTTAATCGTAATTACCCACCCCCTTGCCATGCACCACAATGTCTGAATCCATGATGATATGGATCGGACTGATTTGCAGCAGCTGAGCAAGGACGAATTGATCGAGATGGTGCTTCGGCTCCAACGGCCTGCCAAGGATTCTCGGACGTCTTCCAAGCCGCCCTCTACGGACAAGAAAGAGAAACGCGTCAACTCACGACCGGGTGGAGCCAAGCCCGGGCATGAACCCCACAATAGGGTGCTGGCGGATTTTGCCGACATGTTTCGCGATCATGAACCGACCGCCTGCAAGAGATGCGGCCATGCGTTTTCCGGTGATGATACGATGGTGCTGGCCGGGGCCTATGACGAGATCGATATTCCTGCGATCCGTCCTCATGTCACCCGGCATCGGCGTTTTTCCTGTCATTGCCCGCAATGCGGCACGACGACAAAAGCCACCGCACCTGCCGTGGCAACCGCAACGCCGTTCGGGCCAGGCATTCACGCGCTGGCGATCTACCTCAAGAGTTTCCATGCATTGTCTTACGAACGCCTGAGCGGTGTGTTCATGGATATTTTCGGCCTCCATGCGAGCGAGGGCGCGATCATGAACATGTTTGCCCGCTCCCGTCCGAGCTTCCAGGCCACAGCACAGGCCGCCAAGGCCAGCCTTCGAGCCGCCCGCGTTGTCGCCAGCGACGAAACCGGTGTGCGTATTGAGGGCACAAATGCCCAACACTGGGTTTTTCATTGCAAGGATGCCGTTGTCCACCAGCCCGATTACTCCCGTGCAGCACGGGTCGTTCACGAGACCATGGGCGGCCATGTCCCCGAGGTATGGATATCTGATCGGTATTCAGCCCAGCAATCTCACGGCCATCGACATCAAACCTGCCTTGCACATTTGGCGCGTGATACAGCCTTTGCGCTGGAACATGGCGAGGATGATCTCCCTCTTCGCTTCCAGCTTTGGTTTGGCCGTGTGTTTGATTTCGCCAGAGCCATAAGCACATTCGCTGCGTCTACCGTCGCAAGCAAGAAGCGCAAATTCGATAAACAGCTTGCCGGGCTTCTATGCGCCCCGACTTCATGCGACCTGGCCCAAAAGCTCCAGGCCAAGATCGGGCGGGCCCGCGATCAGCTGCTGACGTTTTGCGACTATCCCGGAGAAGTCGATGTCACCAACAACACATCTGAGCGAAAGCTCCGTCCATGGGTCATTCAGCGAAAGGTGACAAACGGATATCGCGCCATGTGGGCCGCCCAAGCCGAAGCGAACATACGCACGACAGTCGATACCGCACGCCTCAAAGGCGCAAACCCCTTCCAGGTCATCGCATCCGTCCTGGCATAGGCCGGTAGAAGAACCGGAAATCACGAATTCAGGGGTGGGTAATTACTGTTAATCTACAAATTGGTTTATATATTATATTAGGAATTGTCGTAAACTGTATTCATACTATATTAATTGCTTATAAGTGTAGTATAATATTTGTAATTATAAATTATAATATCACTAATACTAATATTTAGGTATTATATACATTGACACTTTGAATTATATGATATATTATTATTTTAACATTGCACATAATTAGGAGAAATATTGAAATGAATGCCTTATTAGATCAACGTCATTATGACAATCAGATGAGCAATATTCATTTACTTTCGTTCGGTGATGATAAGTTGCCGTCATTGGAGAACTCAACATTTGAGTTATTTGCAGACGATGGAAGCGAACATGCGACTCCTGTCGCCATTGAAACACATGATGACATAAACCTCGCTGCGGAAGGCGGCGATGTGCGTGCTCAGATCGAGCTTGCTTGCAGATGTATGGGTGCCAACGGAAAGCCGCGCGATTACGCTGAAGCTTTCCGCTGGTACAGAATGGCGGCAGACCAAGGCGATTGCCACGCTCAGGCCAGCGTCGGATTCATGTACTTGGAAGGTCTCGGTATTCGACACAACTACAAGGAAGCGTTCCGATGGTTTTTCTTGGCTGCGGAACAGGGGGACCCAAGCGCGCAAGCGAACCTGGGATGGCTGTGCGAGAATGGCTGTGGCGTGCCCCAGGACGATGAAGAAGCGATCAGATGGTATCGCCTGGCTGCGATAAATAAAGACCGTACGCGCAACTCTCACTTGGGCTCATGTATTTACGAGGCTGCGGCCGTCCGCAGCACCCCAGTGCCGCTTACGTCTGGATCAGCATTGCGGCTTGGAATGAGGTTGCTGAAGCTGAAGACGAACAGGAAAAATTGGAGCGATCCATGACGCCCGACCAAATCTCATTGGCCTGGCGGCGCGCAGAGGCTTGCATTTTATCTGGCTTCAAAGACTGTTCAGACATTTAGATGCCGAATACATTTTCCACAAAATCGAATAAAGAAGGATAATAAAATGCCAAAATACGAAGGTATGAACAGTTTTTCCCGCATCCAACGCTCTCTTGAGCAAGGTCCTGTCCCGCAGATGATTTCTGATCTTGCTGCCGGCAGCATCACGCCGGTCATGTCGCTTGCGGAACTTCAGATGCTCTATCGCAAGGATCGTATTTCTGAGGCGGAAGCAGCGACTTTAATGACACATGCTTGCCGGGCTCATGCGCTCGCCGTTGGATCGGCACTCGTCGTGACAGACAAGACGGGAAAAATCTGCTTCGGCTTTGTCCCGGATCCTGGTCTCGAACCGGATGATGCGGAAATGGTGCCAGTGTTTCAAGCACTTGGGCGAAAGATCGATATCGATCATGTTGCCAACATCGTAGCGACCCGGCCAAAATCAGATACACGCACGTCGGTTGAGTGCCCGGTTTTTGTGATGCCCACATTTGAGTATGAGCGCAGCCACGGTCGAGCTGTGGAAGCGTTTGGTACATACTTGACGAGCTTCCGGCTTCCATTAACTGATCGACATGGCTGAAAAGTTCACCCGTCCTCTCATCATCGCCGCGTATCCCATCGCCCCTGAATCGCGACGAAATCAATGAATCACGCCTAGCTCGATGACGCGAGAGCCTTGTTCAGCAGCCTGCTAATGTATATCTGTCTGTCAAATCACATAAGCTTATTAGGGAACTTTTGGTAATTTCGTTTCTGTTCTGTTGACCTTAAAGCGTCCGAGTAAGACTGGTGGTCAGAACCCTACCAGCAGCATGTCCAGTGCGGCCATAATCTCATTGTCCTGCCCCACCAGGCTGGTGACCGGGCTGCGCAACAGCGAACGCGGAACCGCCGCCAAGAACTGTGTGGGCAGGGGCAAGCACCCCGTGTGATGATCACCGACAAAGTGCGATCTTATGGCGCTGACAAGCGAGAGATCATACCCGGCGTCGAGCATCGTTCACACAAAGGCCTCAACAACCGGGCTGAGAATTCACATCAGCCGACACGACGGCGAGAGCGCATCATGAAGGGCTTCAAGTCAGCTCGACATCTCCAGCGTTTCGTCTCCATCCATGACCCGGTCGCAAATCTCTTCCACATTCCACACCACAATATCCCGTCCCACCATCACCGCGACCTGAGAACCGCAGCCATGCAAATGTGGAACGAGATCGCTCGCCTGCAAACCGCATAACCGAAAGCGGAGGGCGAAAATCTTGACCGGTATTCGTTAAGTTTACAGTGCTCATTTTCGATCCCCGTCGCATAGACGCAAAACGTTGAAATTTGATCCCTGCACCAATGCCTATCAGCTCCAACCAGAAACTGACTTGACGATCATGAATTCCTCCAAGCCCCAGCTTCCTCCTTCCCTGGCGCCGCCGGAATGGCCGACACCGCCGAAAGGAGACCCCGCCCCGCGCGGCTGGCCGTTCATCTCGACCATCCCCGAGTGCAGGCGCTGTGCCAGCCGGTTGCGGCGTTCACCATCTCCGCTCTGAACGTAGTTCGTCAGGCCATAAGGGGTGTCGTTGGCAAGCCGGATGGCGTCTTCCTCGTTTTCGAAGGGGATGATTGAAAGCACGGGCCCGAAAATTTCCTTGCGCGCGATCCGCATTTCGTTGGTCACATCGGCGAAAACTGTCGGTTGGACGAAGTATCCTCTGTTAAAGCCCGATGGACGTCCACAGCCGCCAGCCACCAGCCGGGCGCCTTCGTCTATTCCTGCCTCGATCAGCGCCTGGATCTGTTCGTATTGCCGTGCCGACACCACCGGGCCGATATGACCGCCTTCACTGCCTGACATGCCGACTGCGGTTTCTTCGGCCACCTCGCGCGCCCTTTCCACCGCCTCCGCATAAGCAGACCGTTCGACAAGCATGCGAGTAGGGGCATTACAACTTTGCCCGCTATTCATGAAACACTGACGAACACCGCGCTCGACCGCCTGTTCATCGGCGTCGGCGAAAATGAGATTGGCCCCCTTGCCGCCCAGTTCGAGAGCAACGCGCTTGAAGCTGGAAGCCGCACCCATGAGAACGCTCTGACCAGCTCGCGTCGATCCTGTAAAACTGATCATCGTCACATCCGGATGAGCAACCAGCCGCGCACCAGCGGTCTGCCCGTCGCCCTGGACAAGATTGAAGACACCTGCGGGCGCTCCAGCCTCATCAACGATTTCGGCCAGCAGGGTTGAGGACAGCGGGGCGAATTCCGAAGGTTTGAGCACCATGGTGCAGCCGGCGAGCAACGCCGGTATGACCTTCAGGGCAACCTGGCTCATCGGCCAGTTCCATGGGGTAATCAGGCCGACGACACCGATCGGCTCCAGCAAGATCCGGTCATCGGGCGCATGTGGGCCCAGTAGCCGGAGGAACTCGAAATGTTTCATGGCCTCAAGAAAATTGGTCATGTGGCGCAATGCGGCTGGCGCCTGACGTGTTCTGGCCAATTCCATCGGCGCGCCCATCTCTTCCGAGATCGCACGCGCCATTTCTTCGCTGCGCGCAGCGTATATTTTTTGGATACGTTCAATCAAGGCAACCCGGTCTGCCGGGTCAGTCGCAGCCCAGCCTGGAAACACAGCATGGGCCGCGGCGACGGCAGCATCCACATCGTTGCCGTCGCCCATGGCTACCGTGCCGGTCGGTTGCTCGGATGACGGGTCGATCATTGGATGTGTCACCCCGGACCGGGCCGCAACCCACTGGCCGCCAATGTAGAATTTCTGCAATTCACGCACGCTTCAAGACTCCTTGCATTGGGTCACCATCATTTCCACCAGGCCGAATTCAAGCCACGTCTTCCAACTCTGCCACGATCGGCACCGGCGCGGCATCGAAAAAGTGGAGCAGCCGGGGATCGACAGCAAGGTGAACGGTTTCGCCTGGCTTTGTGGAGGTGCGTCCGCGAATGAGCACGCGAATGATCTTTCCCGCAAGGCGTGCCGTTATCTGGGTTTCCGATCCCGTCGGTTCGACGACGGAAACCGTTGCCGGCCAGCCGGAATCACCAATGGTAAAGTGCTCCGGGCGGATGCCGATCGTCACTTGTGAACGGTTCTTTGGGTCCGCGACCGGCAAATTCAGTGTTGTTCCGTCGGCGAGTGTGAATGTTGTCTTGTTGGTGAGGTCACCCTCAAGGAAATTCATCGGCGGCGAGCCGATGAATGCGGCCACAAACAGGCTTGCTGGATGATCATAGAGCTCCAGTGGCGAGCCCACCTGTTCGATGACGCCACCATTCATCACCACGACCCGATCAGCCAGTGTCATCGCCTCGATCTGGTCGTGCGTAACATAGATCGTCGTCGTCTTGAGCCGCTGATGCAGTTCCTTGATTTCGGATCGCATCTGCACACGAAGCTTGGCGTCAAGGTTGGAAAGCGGCTCATCGAACAGGAATACATTGGGGCTGCGGACAATAGCCCGTCCCATGGCAACGCGCTGGCGCTGTCCACCCGACAGTTGCCGCGGCTTGCGATCGAGAAAAGGTTCGAGGCCGAGAATTCGTGCCGCATTGTCGACGCGCTCAGCAATTTCTGCCTTGGACACCCGGCGCTGACGCAACGCAAAGCCCATATTGTCGCGAACATTCATGTGTGGATAGAGCGCGTAGTTCTGAAACACCATCGCGATGTCCCGATCCTTGGGCGCAATGCCGTTGACAACGCGATCCCTGATCAGGATTTCTCCGCCGGAAATGTCCTCAAGCCCGGCGATCATGCGGAGCAGGGTCGACTTTCCACATCCCGATGGCCCGACCAGGGCCACAAACTCGCCATCCTCGATATCGATCGACACGCCATGCAGTACCTCGACGGAACCATAGGACTTGCGAACATCGCGTATTTGCACCGTACCCATTCAGATATCCTCCCGTTTCCATCCACTTGAGTGTGAACGGTTAGCAAGCCGGTGGGCCTACTTCTCTCTTCCTTCACCGGGCATTCCACTGATCATTTTGATCAGAAAATCGCCGGTGTTCTTCTCGTGTTTCTTGACCATGTTCGCCGCGCCCGTGAAATCGCCTGCGCGCAACATGTCGCGCACACGCTTGTGTTCTTCCAGCGCGTCGCCAAGACGGTGATGCTGCGGTGGAATGCCATGCCGCTGCGCAGACATTTGTCCGTGCATGTTTTCAATAAGGCGGCGGCACCAGGGCGATTGCGGGCTGTCGCAAAGCAGTTCGTGGAACTCGTAGTTCTTCTCCGCGACCAGCTGGTAATCATTGCATTCCAGAGCCTCGGCATAGTCATCGATGTTACGGTCGATCATGTCGAGGCGCTTGGCATCGAAATTGGACGCCCCAAGTTCAATGGCAAGGCCGCAGACCAGTCCGCGCAGTGCGCTGAGCTCTTTGATCTGCTCGGCTTTCAGCCCCTGCACGACAGCGCCGATATGATTCTGGATGGAGAGCCAACCTTCCGACGCCAAACCACGAATCGCTTCACGGATCGGAGTCTCGCTAATGCCGAGTGCGGTCGAGACTTCCCGTGTCGTAATCCGATCACCCGGCCCGACGGTGCCGCTCAGGATCATCGATTGAATGTGCTGCCGCGCGAGTTCGGCCTTTGTCATATAGGTTTTGGAATGTACCATCGACTCTATCCAGTTTCGGTTGGAAGGGGGAAACCCGTTTCTATCCCTTGGTCGCCCCCTCCGCCAATCCCTTGATCAGCCACTTCTGAACCATGAGCGCGAAGACCACGACGGGTATGACGGTAATGGTACCGACAGCCGTGAGCGCGGCCCAATTGGCGCCATTGACAGTATCGCCGGCGATGCCCGCGATCGCCACCGGGATCGTTGAGGCGTGACGGTTGGTCAGCACCAGTGCGAAAAGCAGTTCCTCCCAGGCCAGGATCATGGAGAAGATCAAGGTCGACAAAACGCCGGGCAACGAGATCGGCAGGATGATCTTGAAGAAGGCACCGTAGCGGGAGCATCCGTCGATCATCGCGGATTCCTCAAGCTCGCGCGGCAATCCCATGAAGAAACTCCGCATCAGCCACATCACATAGGGAATGAGAAAGGTGCTGTAAGCCAGGATCAGCGTGATGTGCTTGTCGATTAGACCGAGTTTGCGTGCGACAAGAAACATCGGCACGGCGAGCGCGATAGGCGGAACGCCGCGCGACAGGAGAATGAGCAGGCCGAATGTCGCCGCGCCACGCAACCGGATGCGGGCAAGTGCGTAACCTGCCATCGTGCCGACAACGATCGAAAGCAGCCCGGCTCCGGTTGCGACGATGATGGTGTTGATCAGGCGGTTCATGACATCCGCGCGCTGCATGTATTCGACATAGGCCGCCAGCGTCGGAGTAAAAAAGAACTTCGGCGGGGTGGTAAAGATGTCGACCTGATCCTTGAATGAAGTCAGGATCATCCAGTAGATCGGGAACAGGAAGACAATGCTGATGAAGACACCGCCGGCAACACGCAGCTTGTGACCAAGCGTGCGTCCGGCATGACGTTGTGTTGAGGTGACTGGCGAGCTCAAAACAGGTCCTCCAGCTTACGGCTGGCACGCAGGAATATCCCGGTCAGAACCATGGTCAACACCAGCACGATCACAGCCATCGCTGCGGATTCGGCAAAGCGCAACGATCGAAACGCCTCTTCATAGATGAAGAGATTGATGACGTTGGTGGCCTTGCCCGGCCCGCCATAGGTCGCTGCCAAAACGATATCAAACATCTTCACTGCACCGAGCCAACGGATAACAAATGTTGCGGCAATGACAGGAACCAGCAGCGGCACTGCAACCGACCACAAGGTCGACCACCAATTGGCGCCATCGATTTTGGCTGCCTCGAAGACATCCTTGGGAAGCGCGAGCAGGGCGGCCGTCGCTATCAGCACGATGAATGGAGTCCAGCGCCAGGTATCGATGATGATGATCGCGGCCATGGCCAGGTTCGGATCGCCGAACCAGTCCATGGGGCCAATGCCGATGAAGTCGAGCCAATAATTCATGATGCCCCAGAGCGGGTCCAAGATCATGCGCCACATGCCTCCCGCGACAACCGGCGCCACAACCATCGGGATGATGAACAGCGCCCGGATGACACCGCGGCCTGACCATTCCGCATTGATCAGATAAGCGATCCCGAAACCGAGAACGACCTGCAATGGAAGTGCAATAACCAGGTAAATCATCGTTACCTTGAGCGACTCCCAGAAGCGGTAATCGTCCATCACTTCAATGTAGTTTTCCCATCCGACCCATTCACCGGCGCCAAAAGTGGAGATGTCGAAGCGCGAGAAGCTGATGTCGATCGTATAAAATATCGGATAGGCAAGCATGGTCACAAGGAGCAGGATCGCGGGAAACATAAACGACCAGCGCACCAGCAGATCGCTGGTTCGTCCGCGATGGCGCGAGGAACTGTGCCCGACTGCCTTTTTGGTGTCCTTGCTCATTCACTTCCCTCCGTCATATCTGCATCCCGATAGATCTTGCCGCGCGCCCGCACCGGTTCGAGCAGCGACCAATCCCCCTGTTTGACTGTATAGCCGACCGGAAAAGGCGGCCGGACCTCCATTCCGATCGAGGCCATGACGCGGCCATCACGGTAGTAACAGCGAGCTGTTGCCGCCTCGAGCACAGCCGCGAGCTCCGGCCTGCTGGTGCGGAATTCCAATATGCATGTCCTTTGCCCCGTTTCCGGCAGATCGGCCAGCGCACCGCCGGCCATGGTATCGACAGTTTGCAACGCTTCCTGCAGCGCTGCCCGGTCGCGGTCAATCGATCGAAGGATATCGGCGAAGATGACCGGATCGTCCGCGCCGGGAACATCATATTCGGCGCTTGCCGGAATCATATGATGCACAATGCAGCGAAGCGTCTGTCGCGCATCGGGTGAGAGGTCGCCAGGGTCATGGTGTTCATTGGTCATCATCGCGGTCTCAATCGAACAGGTTGTAGATACGAGATTTGATCTGGTCGGCGACATACAGGGCAAAGGCTTGAATCGTCGATGTCGGATTGACGCCGCCAGAAGTGACGAAAACGCTGCCATCGACGATGAACAGATTTTTAACATCATGGCTGCGACCCCATTCATTGACCACCGATCGCGCGGGATCAGTGCCCATCCGCGCCGTCCCCATCAGGTGCCAGCCGGCATAGGGCAACGGTGCTCTGCTGGTGATGTCGCGGGCGCCGGCGGCCATGAGGATTTCGACGCCTCTGGCGACAGAGTGGTCGAGCATCCGGCGTGAATTTTCCGAAAGCCGATAATGAATTTTCGCTGCCGGGATACCATCCGAATCTCTGAGCTCCGGATCGAGCGTCACCGTGTTGGTCTCCTCGGGTAGATCTTCGCAGACCGAAACCATCCCGGCACTGCGGTCGAACAACCGGCGGAATGCCGCGTGGTGGCCGTCTCCCCAGGGGATCAGCCCGTCGGCCATTCCATTGATGGCCGTTCGCACCGGACCGATGCCCCGGGAAAACTGGAAACTGTAACCCCGCACAAAATCCCGCGATTGATCCGTCTCGTAGAATTCCATGCTCCATGTACAGATCGGCGATCCACGATAGCCATCGAGAGGTTCGTCGAAATGACCGCGGATCTGGGCGTAGGGATGAAGCATCAGGTTCTTGCCGACCAGCCCGCTGGAATTCGCCAACCCATCAGGAAAACGATCGGAAGCGGAATTGAGCAGAATCCGTGGTGTGCCGATGCCATTGCAGGCCATGATCACGATTTCAGCTGGCTGAAACTGCTCCTGGCCATTCGCGTCGAAATAGAAGGCGCCCGTCGCCATGCCCGCATCATTGGTTTCGATACGGCTGACACGACACCGGGTGCGTAGTTCAATCCGGGACCGGATCGCTTCCGGCCAATAGGTCACATCAGTGCTGCCCTTGGCGCCCTGGGCACAGCCTGAGCCGCATTGGCCGAGATTGATGCAAGGAGCGCGCCCCTCATAGGCTTCCGTCACAATGGCGGCATCGGAGGGCCACCAGTGCCAGCCAAGACTGTTCATGGCGGCCCCAAGCTTTTCACCGGTTCTGCCCATCGGAATGGGCGGCATCATCGAATCCTTGGGAGGATAGGCCGGATCACCGGCAAGGCTGGAAACGCCGGTCATGCGGTCATTTAACGCATAAAACGGCTCAAGCGTCTTGTAGTCGATGGGCCAGTCGTCGGCGATTCCATCGAGGCTGCGGACACGAAAGTCCGAGGGATGGAGACGGGGAAAGTGGGCCGCATAGAAAACCGTTCCGCCTCCGACGCCGTTGAAATTGGCAATCTTGATTGGCGAGTCATCGTCATTGACGGGATAGTCGGCTGCCAGCCCGCGGCGGTTTGGACTGATGGCGTAGTCTTCCAGTGTCCGGGCTTCCCAATCCCTGCCGTTGCTGGGGAAATCGGACGACTTGGCCCAATTCCCCTGCTCCAGGCATAGAATGCGCATCCTGGTCTCGGCGAGGCTCCATGCAACCGCCGCGCCGGACGCACCTGCTCCAATGATAAGAACGTCGACAGGTTCATTCATTGCATTCTTCCATATTCCGAACCAATCACACCGCTACAGCGACAATCGCGGAATCGATACCCGCTTTGGCATGCCCACGCCGGGCAGTGGCGGATATTTTGCCAGCGCAGCTTCATTCGGTTCTGTGCCCCAGCCGGGGCGGTCCGGCACGATCAAATGACCGTCCCTGATTTCGGGAACATGGGTAAAGATTTCCGTGTCCCAGGCAATGCGATCGATATCGATTTCCATGATCCGCATATTCGGCACGACGGCGCTGAAATGGGCATTCATCATCGTGCAGAGATGTCCATAAAAATTGTGGCTGGCCACGTTGACCTCGAAGGCTTCCGCAGCCGCGGCAATCTTGAGGGACTGCCACACGCCGTTCCAAGGCGTGTCAATGATGGCGACGTCGACCGCCTGCTCGCGGAAGAACGGCAGGAATTGCTGCAAACCGATCAATGTTTCGCATGAGGAGATCGGATGCCGGCTATGAGCACGAATGTAAGCAAGTGCTTTCGGATCAAGCGTATCGAGCTCAACCCAGAATATGTCCAGGTCCTCGATCTCGCGCAACATGCTGAGAAAGCCGTCGGTCTTTCCGTTGAAGTTGAGATCGAGTAGGATATCGATATCCGGGCCGGCTTCCTCGCGCATAATTTCAAGGTGCTTGCGAAGGTCTTTGCGGGTCTTGCGCTCGACATTCCGGCCGGGCTCGTGTGGGCGGCTGAAGCCCGGAGACCAGCCTTCGATACGGTCGTGGTCATCATAGTGAAAGATGTTGGTCTTCAGCGCCGTGAAGCCTTTCTCGCCAACCTCACGGGCAATCTGGCGAACACCGTTCACATCCACAATGCCGGGCGTGAAGTGTTCCGTGCGGGTGCGATAGGAGACGCAGTGCGACCAGTAGACCCTGATCTGGTCGCGCACCTTGCCGCCGAGCAGCACATGGCACGGCACGTCCAGAGCTTTCGCCTTGACATCAAGAAGCGCATTTTCGATCGCGCCCAGTGCCTGTCCGATTACCCCGCCTGAGCCGGGTCGCGTCACATTGCGCAAGTCTTCACGGATGTGTTCGTGATGCATCGCGCTCTGGCCGATGAGGCGATGTGAAAGTTCGGCGATGACAGCGCAGACGCCCGGCGAGCCGAAATTCTCGTCGAATTCACTCCAGCCGGTGATACCATCCTCTGTGGTGATTTTCAGAAAGTAGTAGTTGCGCCAGGAGTTGCTGCAGGAGAGCGTCTTGACCTCACTGACAATTGCTTTCGTCGGCATCATATTCCCCAATCAAGAACGGGCACGGCAAATCCGCCCATAGGCATGCGAAGCCTGATGCACTGGCGCTGTTGCGCCATGTCACTGCGTCGTAGCCGGTTGTTAGAAACTAGAAATGTTCATCGCGGGGATTTCCGCGGAACGGGAGGCATGGGGGCGCTAGGCACCCATGCCCGATTTGTGTCAGCCTATTTGAGAGCTTTCGCAATCTTTTCGGCGGCAACACTCAACGCTTCCTCGGCACTTGCCTGTCCGGCAAGACCTCGGGCAACTTCGTCAGCCAGGATTTGCTGGGCAGCGTCGGACTTCGGGCTCCGAATTCGCCACATGCCACCGGCCGCAGCGACTTCATAGGCGTTCTGCAACGTTGCATAGACCGGTCCGAGCCAAGGTTCAGCCGGTGTGCCAGTGAGCGTGGATTTGCGCGCCGGGAAAGACCCGGCCAGAGATGCATTGATGCTCTCGCCCTGCTTGGAGGTCAACCATTGAAGGAAGGCCCATGAAGCCTCCAGATGCTTGGTTTTGCTGCCAACGCCGGCAATCCAGATGCCGCGATGCGTTCCTGCCTGAGCGTCGCCCACTGGCAACACCTGAATGCCGACCTCGTCCACGGTCAGGGTTGTCGACTTCGGATCGACAGCTGTCGATTTGTAAACACTGCCCCAGTTGAACAGGTTGGCGACAAGCCCTTGACGGAATGCCTGCAGAGAATCGGAGAATCCGTGACCCAGTGCACCGGGGGGCGCATAATCCAGCAGGCGCTTGTGGGTTTCGAGCGACTTGGCACCGATCTCGTTTGCGAAGGCTGGCACGCCCGACTCGTCAAGCAGACTGCCTCCATTCGCATTGAGGATAGATTGCCAGATGGTCGGCGTCAGCGACTCGCGGACAAAATAGGTATCAACCGCCCAGACGTCTGCCTTGCCGTCGGCATTGGTATCACGCACCAGTTTTTCGGCATCGCTGAAGAATTCGTCCCAGGTTTGCGCCGGTGTTGGCTCTGGCAGTCCTGCCGCCTTGTAGAGCGACCGGTTGTAGAACCGCAGCAGCACGTTGGAGCGGACGGGAACGGCATATTGTACATCCTTCCATTCGCCAGCAGCCAATGGAGCCGCATTGAAGTCGCCCCAGTCGTAATCCTTGTCGGTTAGCGCGGAGATCTGCTCGCCCTTCAGGTCCATGAGAGCTCCAATCTCGGCCAGTTGCGGGACCCACGGATCATCGACCAGAAGCACATCGTAGTCTGGTTCCGGGCTGGTTGCGTCAAGCATCATCTTAGCCAGCAATTCGGTATAGGGCACACCGTCGAAGACAACGCGCACATTCGGAAATTCCTTGTTGAACTCGGGCACGAGTATTGTCTGCCATGTGTTGGCAAAGGCTTCGTTGGCCATAACCCGAACTTCTACGGGATTGTCGGCAGTTCCCAGTCCGTCATCCGCTTGCGCAGACGCCAGCGGCATAGCCGCCAGAATAAGAGATCCGGCCACCCCGGCGAGTACGCTCCTGCGCCTTGCTAGGGGTCTCATATCAATGCTTTTCACGATGTCATCCTCCTTGGTCGTGCTGCATGTTCTGTATTCTATAGAATATAGAATGCATATTTGCCTGCTGTCAACATAGCTCAGTCAGGTGAAGCCTTTCGCAGCTTTTTGATGTCGACCCGCAGCCGCAACGCCATCGCATTCTGAAGACAGCCATCATCGAAGGTGAACCCTTCGCCGCCTCGCTGGAGCTGGCGCTTGAGGCCGCCGTATTCTTCAACCTCGCCGCAGAAGAAGCCAGCGAGCTTGCACGCGTAATGGCACGGCAGATCAACGGCACTTGGAGGGACATCATGCGGAATCATGGTGTGACCGGCGCGGACCTTCGCAGCCTGGAACCCGCATTCGAACATCAGGAAATGGAACGGGCCCTGAGTCTGTAGCTTGAAGCTCGATGGACACAAGTGGCAGGCTAAATAATCAAATATGCCTTATATGGCGTATTGTTTCGCAACAGGCATTGCGCTTATTGGGCGGCCCGTGCCGACCCGCAGCTAAAGACGACGCCGAAAGTGAAAGAACACCGGTCTCTCCAGATTGAAGCTTTGAGTACAAATCTCTGGACTGGTGCAATCAGTCGGAGAGGTCACCGTTCTCGATCGGTTCAAATGCAGCGAACCGCGAACAGGCACATTCTACATATTATTTCAATGTCTTAGAAAAAATCGCGTAAGACATATTATGGAACAAAGCATGTTTTATGATGATTTTTGCTGGCAAAACACCGGGTCAATCATCCCGCGACATGATCCGCCCACGTCGTGTTCTCTGCGCAGCGATAATTCCGTTCCGGAGTTCCTCGAAGAGCCCAGCAGGTAGCATCCCATAGTGATAGGATCCATCAGGTCGAGGGCGTAGATCGTATCCGGGCCACGTGAAGCGGTTCAGTTCATCAAACCGCAACCAATGTCGCGTGCCGTCCAGCCCAAGACTGCGGCAAACATTTGCTGGAATCTCAAGAGACGTGCTCGGATCGGCTGGCGGGCTATGTGTGATGGGCGTAACGATCGTTCGGATATGGCCATCCTCACCCTGAGGCACCGCAACCACAATTGCGCAAGGTCGGTCCTTCGATCCCTCGACCGACCCCTGATCGCGCTCAGAGCTCCAGAGAAAGCTGTATCGAATGACAAGGCCAGGTTTTGGTGTTGGAATGCTCACTCAGGCTCGGCGCCGTATTCAGCACTTTCAATCGTCGCAAGCGTGTCGTCATCAAGCTCACCGATCTTCAGCACCTGACGTTCCCGCAGCTTAAGGTGCTCGAAATGCTCCAGCTCCGCAGCCGAAAGATAGGCCCCTACAACACGGCCGTGACTACTCACACTGATAACGCCGGCCTTGATCGCCTCGTCCTGATACTTTCCAAAGTTTCGCGAGAAATCACTCGCGGGAACGGTTCGAGCCTGGGGCATGAATGTCTCCTTTCAATTTCACGCAATTTACGCATTTCGCGCAGAAAAGTCAAGTTTTGGGGTGTTGGTTACCCGATGCTTCTGCTGGGGGGCTTTGTTGCAGGGATCGTTCTCAGCCTGATACTGAGGTTACTCCTTCCCATTCAGGATGCTGAGCATGCCGCACAAATTCAATGCTAACCGCCGAGGTAAAATTCCGAAGCAAAAGTATCGTGTGTCCAACTGGGCGAGTTACAACGAAAGCCTTCGGCGTCGCGGGGATTTGACGGTCTGGGTCAGCGAAGAGGCGCTTGGTTGGTGGCGGGCACCGCGCCGGGCGACGCGGGGTGGTCAGCGGACATATTCAGACCTGGCGATCAAGATCTGCCTGACCCTGAGCGCTGTCTTCAAGCAACCGTTGCGCCAGACACAAGGCTTCATGGGTAGTATCGCGGGCATCGTCAACTTGCGGGGCCTGATCTGAAATCGTACCGACGGACATGACAAAAGCCAAACATTCCGGCGCCTTCAAAGGTCACCGTTTCCCGCCTGAGATCATTGCCTATGCGGTCTGGTCTTATTTTCGGTTTCCCTTGAGCCTGCGCGATGTCGAGGATCTACTTGCGGCGCGCGGCATCGTCGTGAGCTACGAGACGATAAGGAAGTGGGTTGGCAAATTTGGTACAATGTATGCCGCTTCCATCCGGCGGGATCGGCCTGCGCCGTCTGATAAATGGCACCTTGATGAAGTGGTCATTCCTATCCGCGGGTGCAAATTCTGGCTTTGGCGCGCGATCGACAGCAATGGTGACGTTCTTGATATTCTGGTTCAATCTCGGCGCAACACGTGCGCAGCGAAACGCTTTTTCCGCAAGCTATTCAAGCAATACGGGCGGCTGCGGGTTGTGATCACGGACAAACTCGGCAGCTATAGTGCGGCTCTGAAAGGCCTCGCACCCAGCATCGACCACCGCAGGCATAAGGGCTTAAACAACAGGTCCGAAAGCTCGCATCGACCGACGCGGCGCCGAGAAAAGATCATGGCCCGCTTCAAATCGCCCGGCCAAGCACACCTCTTTTTGTCTGTCCACGATCAAGTCCAAACTGTATTTCGCCCTCGCCGCCACAAACTATCCGCCCCAGCCTATCGGCAATCTCGCTCGGATGCTCACAGCATTTGGCACGGCATCACCGGTGAGTTGAAGGCCGCTTGACCAGGGGTGTGGAGCTCCTTTTCGGCAAAGACCGATAAGTTGACGATGCCCTATCGCTACGTCGGACCCGCCGGCCAACTCCGGGAGCATGCAAAGCGTGTCCTCAAAGTCGGATCCGACATTCTGCCTGCGGCCAGCGCCTGACCGTAAATCCTATGTCGCATTCGGTACCTTTGCGGGGATGGACCCAACGTTACGATGCCAAATCTTCATGCTGTTAATGCTGCAGTTGCGGCAGGTCGCGATAGAACTCCAATGAATCGGAATTGGCGAGCGCCTCCATATTCTTCACCGGCCTGCCGTGGACGATCTCGCGCACGGCGAGTTCGGTGATCTTGCCCGATTTGGTTCGCGGAATATCGGCGACGGCGACGATCTTGGTCGGCACGTGGCGCGGAGAGGCACCCGTCCGGATCGTCGTCCGGATCTTGTTTTCAAGCGTCGCGTCGAGGGTAACGCCCGGCGCCAGCCGCACGAACAGCACAACCCGCACGTCGCCATCCCATTGCTGACCGATGCACAGCGCTTCGAGCACCTCCGTGAGCCGTTCTACTTGATTGTAAATCTCTGCGGTGCCGATCCGAACCCCGCCCGGGTTGAGCGTCGCGTCGGAGCGTCCATGGATGATTATGCCGCCATGCTGGCTCTGTCGCTGCACAGAAAAAGAAGTGACTTCGCGCGGGACATCCCGACAGAGCGTCTCACGATCCCTAGCGGGCGTACAGTCATTCAGACCCCACAAATTGATCATCGGTCTCTCCAGACCCTTGAAGCGCGCGCACGAGTAATCTGTTTGATCAGTCTTCAAAATTTGCCTCTGTGAGTTGGAGAGGTTCGCATCAAGTCGGTGGCGTGATCCCCTCGTACCGCGGCTTTTGCGTGCACAGGCACCATTAGTTGGGATTACCGAAATCGCATTCATCCTCCCGATCGTCATGCATATGCAAAATCTCAGGTTCGGGTCGAAACGGCGGGAGCTCGGATCGATAGAATTCATCAAGAGTAAGTGCCGCGTTGCCCACGTCCGAGAGTTTAACTCTTAGGATATGGACGGCCACCTCGCCAGCGCCGTTGTCGGCGTCCTGATATTCGTGAAGCGTCCAATCGAGCCAGGGAAAAAACACCGCCATGAAATAGTCGATGGTATAGGCAGGCATCGCCATGTCGAAATTGAGATCGGCTTCGGCATCAGGCTCTTCGCTGAAGACAGCCTCCGCACCGCGGAAATTGAGCGTCTTGTTCACCCAATCTTCAACGCGAAGATAAATGTCGGTTTGTGTGGAAAACTGACGGATTGCCGGAAGATCGAGTGCCAGTTGAGCGCGCCGCATGCTTGCCTGGTCGGATGCGATGCTCACTCGCGCAGAGGCAACTTCTCTCGCAAAGCCATACGTCGGATGATGTTCAAAAGTCCCATGTGTATCACTCCAATGTACCCCGTTGCGCATGGCGCTGGGGGAAGGGTCACATGGGTCAATTCTCAATGGAAATTAGGCCGCTACCCGGGTCAATTCTGGGTGGAAATCAACAACCAAGCCGATTTTCCTGCGACTCAGTTCCGTGGGTCAGGCATATCCCAAGCTCGAATGCCCCACAGTCATTGCGTGGGCTACCCCGGCAGTTCTGCCGGGGTGACCGATTCCTCTCATTCGATCAAAACCGCAACTCAGCAGCGGGCTGACGTTGCGCAGAGCATCGTAAGCCGTGTTATGAATAATTGGCACGAGTTGGTCAGTCGCGAGAAGCGCCGAAAGCTCTCTGTCTGCAACACCTCCCGTTGGAAGGCGAAGCAGAAGCGCGGGTGTCACGAGCACGATCCCGATGCGCGACTTTGCCAATCCTCTATCAATTTCGCGAAGAGCTATGACTGAATCTGGTGTTTGGGCGGTTTGAAGGTTGGCGGCGTATCTGGTTGATTTGTTGTTGCGAGACAGCAGCCCAACCAAAGGAGATACGCCACCATGGAGACGACTAACATTGTTGATTTTGCGCGTCGAGACGGGATGACGGACACGCTGACGGATTTGTTGAGAACGGGAGCCCAGCAATTGATCGCGACAGCAGTCGAGGCAGAGCTTGTCAGTTATCTGGCGCAATTTGCCGACTTGCGCACTGAGGCAGGTCACGCAGCTGTTGTTCGTAATGGGCATCATCCGGCTCGGCCAGTACAGACCGGCATTGGCCCCGTGAACGTGCGCATTCCAAAGGTTCGATCCAAGGACGGCACACCGGTGACATTTCGATCTGCCCTGGTGCCACCCTATGTGCGCAGAACCAGAACGTTGGAAGCGGCCTTGCCATGGCTTTATCTCAAAGGTGTTTCCAGCGGCGAAATGGGCGCTGCCCTCAAGGTTCTTCTGGGCCCTGATGCCGCTGGCTTATCGGCGAATACTGTGTCGCGGCTCAAGCGTGATTGGGCAAAGGAGTACGACGGTTGGAGAGACGCTGCGTTCGATGACGAGCCAATCGTCTATATCTGGGCTGACGGCGTCCATAGCGGGCTTCGGGGCGAGAACGACAAGCTGTGCGCCCTTGTGATTGTTGGCGTTACGGCCCGTGGCAAAAAGCGGTTCCTGGCCATTGAGGACGGGGTGCGCGAGTCCACGCAGAGTTGGCGCGAGGTTCTGTTGAGCCTGAACAGCCGAGGAATGAATGCCCCCAAGCTGGCGATTGGAGACGGAGCCATGGGGTTCTGGGCGGCGCTGGAGGAAGTATACCCCGAGACCCGCCAGCAGCGATGTTGGCAGCACAAAACGATGAACGTGCTCAACTGCCTGCCCAAGCTGTCTCAGCCAAAGGCCAAGGCCGCGATCCACGATATCTGGCAGGCTGAGACCAAAGACGATGCGAACAAGGCATTCGATTTGTTCATCAAAACCTATGAGCCAAAGTATCCCAAGGCAGCGCTGTGCCTGCAAAAAGATCGCGAAGAGCTCATGGCATTCTTCGACTTCCCCGCCCAGCATTGGCAGAGCATCCGCACCAGCAACCCAATTGAATCTGCGTTTGCCACGATCCGGCATCGCACCAAGCGTTCAAAGGGCTGCCTGACCCGCGAAGGCATGCTGCACATGATGTTCAAGCTGGGGCAATGCGCCGAGCAAAACTGGCGAAAACTACGCGGCTTTGATTACCTGGCCAAAGTCATCACAGGCGTCACGTTCAAAGACGGAATTGAAGCTACAAACCCCCACCAGATCGCCGCATGACCGACAAGCCTCAAACACCAGATTTGACAATAACTCTTTCGCGAAGGAACGACGATCCAAGAGGAATGTCTTTTTCGCTGAACCAGACGGATACACCGCGCGTTTTGAGCTGATTGTAGAGTTCCGTGGCATCTTCCAGCCGGCCAGCCCATGCATGGCACAAGAAGACATCACGAAGATCAGGTAGTTCCGCGCGCCTCTCGACGGTTTCGCGGATCGGTTCGAGTGCCTTAGCTTCCACGGGCGTATACAAAATTGTTGAACCGGCTTTCGACCACTTCGCTAACAGTGCTGGATCCGCCGCCGCTGCTACCTTCGCGGCGGCACAGCACCGAGATGCTTTCCTCTCCACGCAAACCCGCCAAAACGATACGGATTTTTTCCTCCGCTGAATAGGTCTGGCGGGTCTTGCGGCGGATGTTCTTGACCAGCTTGTCAGCTGCGTTCTTCGATGTTTCAGGCTTCTGTCTCATCTCGATCTCCCAATCGGTAAGATGAACCAGAAATCCTCCGTTGTTCAAATCCTCAAATCTGTCCCACGGGCGCTGACGTCAGACACTTCAACACGGATCAGGGATCGCAGTTCACATCCATCGACTTCACGGCGATGCTAAAGAAGGCTGAAATAGCCATCTCGATGGACGGCAAGGGCGCATGGCGGGACAACGTCTTTGTAGAGCGGCTTTGGCGGTCGATCAAATACGAGGAGGTCTATCTCCATGCCTATAAAACCGTGCCGGAGGCCCGAGCAGGCATCAGTCGATATCTGGCCTTCTATAACACCCGACGCCCACATTCATCCCTTGACCGGCAAACACCGGATCAGGCTTACTTCAATGCGCTGACGCCAATCCTGGCGGCAGCATAATCAAGGCGGAAATCCACTTAAGCATACGCCCAAAACTGTTCAGACAAACCGAGCCACCTCTGGCTGCATGACTTTCACGTTTCGTTCGACCTTAGCGTGTCGCTGGGAACTACTCTTGTTCCGCCCCCGTATAGGCCGCAGTTATTCCGCTGGGTGTTTAGTGCTGGCGACTTCCAATCTCAGGGACCTTTCAATCTTTGTGCGCGGCTTTCCGTTTTTCGTATCAATTAGGGGCTATCTTCCAGTGAATAGGCCTCATTATAGGCTTCGATTGCCTCCCCAATGGGGCCGATAAAGACCATACGCCCTTTCTGAAGGACCAAGCCCATATTGCACCATCTGCGCATCAAACTCGTGTGGTGCGTAGCCAGAATTATAATGTTTGCCTGTTCGACAAACTGTTTCATTCGCTCCGAAGCGCTTTTTTGCATCTCTTTATCGCCTGCACCCAGCCACTCATCCAGCAACAGAATGTCATAATGAAAGGCTGTTGCCACACCAAACGCCAAGCGCGCGCGCATGCCATGTGAATAGGTGCGCATGGGCATGTCAAGATAAGGTCCCAATCTGGCAAAGGTTTCCACGTCTTCGACAAGTTGTTCAAATTCGGAGCGCATCTTTCCAGCAATGATCGCTTTCAGCTTGATATTATTTCGACCGCTGACTTCTGGCCTGAAACCGATATTTATGTTGATCGCGTTTCCCAGCTTCCCCTGATACTTGACCTCGCCGGATGTCGGGGGAAAAATGCCTGCCATCGCGCGCAACAACGTCGTCTTGCCGGAGCCATTATGGCCCAACAACCCAAGCGTATCGCCCGCCTCCAGACGGAAGGAAACATTGTCCAGCGCTGAGACAAACTGATGTCCGGCTGCCGACTGGATTTCACCGCCAAGCCTGTTGGCATCCGCTCCCAAGACAGACTGGCGGACCGGGAACCGGATCGACAACTCTCGGACATCGAAGAAGGATTTCTGATCGAGGGTCACAACGATATCGCTACTCGCGGCTTGAGCCGATTAAAGGTCACTGCGCCAAGAAAGCATATAAGTGTTGTCAGGACGCCAACAACAATCCACGATTCAGATGGAAACCGGCTTTCGAGCAACGGAACACGCACA
Organism: Hoeflea sp. IMCC20628; assembly: GCF_001011155.1. Taxonomy (NCBI): domain Bacteria; kingdom Pseudomonadati; phylum Pseudomonadota; class Alphaproteobacteria; order Hyphomicrobiales; family Rhizobiaceae; genus Hoeflea; species Hoeflea sp. IMCC20628. The sequence continues at coordinate 118,093 of NZ_CP011480.1, read as the reverse complement.
ATATCGATATAATATGTGAGGGGGTTCCAGAAAGCTACGGTTCCCCTCAGTGTATCCGGCTCCGCGACCCAGATGATGGGTGTTGCAAAGAAAGTGACACGCATCACGGCCTGCAACGCATGAACGATATCTTTGATACTGACTGAAAGGGGCGCGGTGAGAAGACACAAACCAAAAGCGGTTACATAATAGACGGCTGCACCGGGCAAAATTATCCATGCTTGTCTCCAGTCAACGTCTCCAAACGCCACTATGAGAAGTGCCGAAGTCACAGAGACTAGAGCAAGCTCGATGAAGGCTCGGATAACCAGGCTGTGGATGTAAACAGTGTAAGGCGTACTCGAACTCAAAATCCAAGTCCGATTGGCGAAGAACAGGTTCGCACCTTGCGTCACGATAAGGTTGATGAAGGAGAATATGGCGAATCCGATGACCAAATGGGAGAAAAAATCGTAGTCTTCGGGCAGGAAAAACCCTGAAAAAACCATCGATTTGACACCGATGAACAACAGAAATGAAATGACGATCCAAGCAATCCCAACAAAGCTGCGTCGATACCTGTCAAGCAAGTCTTCGCGTGCCAAAGCGACGGCCAGAGTGTATCGACTAAAGCCGTCCTTTAGGTCGGCTGTGAGCGTGTTCATCGCAGTAATGTCTGGACCGTTCGAATCTGGTATCGGGATTTGGGTTGCGATGAGCATTATCACGGTGGGTTAGCCGATAGCAAGGGTTTGTCTGTCAACGGCGGAACAAAAAACGGCCACGCGGCGGCGCAAAATTCGGCCACCTTTGCGTACGCAGGAGACTTCCGGGAGGGCGTAGCCCGAGCGGGGGTCTCATGCGTACGTATTCCGGGACGATCCGGCCACCGATTCCGATAGCATCCGGCCACTGATTCCAGTAGCACGTCGGGAAAGAGCGCTGTTGAGGTTATGGCCACACGCGCAGCGCTCAAATAGCGCAGCGGGTGGCCATAACCGGTTCTCAGGTCTCAACAGTGGTTTTGCACAAACCACACTGATGAGGAGACCGGTTATACCAAGCCTCCTAGAAGTTGACTCACGGGATTCCCAAAAGGCGGCGAATCTGAATCGATGCTGCAAACGGGAGGTTTGCCATGGGTTCAGCGATTTCTTTGCGAACGGACTTTGATGGGGAAAGACTGCGTCTTTTTGCCCGCCAAACAAATGATGCCAACCAGGCCCGTCGGCTGCTTGCGCTTGCTTCCATCTATGACGGCGGCTCGCGCTCAGATGCGGCCCGTCTGGGCAGTGTGTCCCTTCAGATCGTTCGGGACTGGGTGATACGCTTCAATGATCGCGGTCCCGATGGGCTGGTCAATGGCAAAGCTCCCGGCAAGTCGTCGCTGTTGAATGATGATCAGCGTTCGGCCTTGGCGCAAGCCATCGAACGCGGCCCCAAACCTTATCTTGACGGCGTTGTCCGCTGGCGTCTGTGTGATCTGGCCCAGTGGCTATGGGAGGAATTCCGCATCTCGGTAAGCGTGCAGACCTTGGGCCGCGAAGTGCGCGCGTTGGGCTATCGCAAACTCTCCGCCCGCCGAGGCATTATGCGCAGGATGCCGATGCCGCCGAGACGTTTAAAAAAACTTCCCCGCCGTTGTGGCGGAAATCGCCAAGGGTCCCGCCAAAGGCAGAGTGATCGAAATCTGGTTCCAGACGAAGCCAGGATCGGGCAGACGAACAAGATCACACGCCGTTGGGCCAAGCGTGGATCGAGGCCGTCTGCTCCACACGACCAGCGCACCCGTTCCGCATACATTTTCGGCGCGATCTGCCCCAGGCACGGGAAAGCCGCGGCCCTCGTCATGCCGTGGTGTGACACCTATGCCATGAACCAGCACCTGGCCGAAATGGTCTGCCCCCTGAAAAGTGATCCTTTTTGAAGTATGGCTTACGAGCCGTAAGAGGGACATTGAAATGGCAGGTAAAAGACACAAGGCAGAAGAGATCGTCACGAAGCTTCGTTAAGTTGACGTGCTGAATGCACAAGGCAAATCGATGGCGGAGGCAATCCGGTCGATAGGCGTGACGGAAGTTACATATTACCGCTGGCGATCAGAGTACGGTGGCCTGAAGGGCGATCAGGTGAAGCGTCTGAAGGAATTGGAGACCGAGAACGCTCGCCTCCGTCGGGCAGTCTCCGATCTGACCTTGGACAAGATGATCCTTGCGGAGGCCGCCAGGGGAAACTTCTAAGCCCCGCCCGCCGTCCCGCTGCCCGGCAGTCGTTTGCTTGCAAACGACGAGAGGGGCGCTTGTGTGGATCATGTCACCGAAGAGCTGGGTGTGTCCGAACGGCGGGCATGCCGGGTTCTACAGCATCGGTCACGAAACGTGAATCAGGTGGGATTCCATTTCGTTCGGTTTCATGGTTGTTTCGGGAATGGAGGTGTCTCATGGGCAAACCGCATTCCGTAGATATCCGAGCACGGGTCATTGCTATGGTTGAGGCCGGGCATTCCTGCCGGGCAGCAGCACGTCGTTTCGCCATCGGCGACAGCACGGCGATCCGTGTCATGCAGCATCGCCGCAAGACCGGGTCTGTGTCGCCACCGCGCCAAGGCCGCCCGCCGGGCGGCGGCAAGCTTGCGGCTTACCGCTCCTTCCTGATTGCCGAAGTCGAGAAAAAGCCCGATATCACGATGCCGGAATTGGTCGACAAGCTTGACGAGACGCATTGCGTTCGCGTTCCGCCATCGTCCCTGTCGCGCATTCTGGTGGCGGAAGGGTTCACATATAAAAAAAGCGCTGATGGCATCCGAACGCGCCCGCGCGCCAGTGCGGCTTTCTCGTGATGTCTGGATCGCCAAGCGACAGCCGAGGATGCGGCTCGAACCGCATCGTCTTGTCTTCATTGATGAAACATCGGTGAATACGAAAATGGTGCGTCTTCGCGGGCGCTGCCCGCGCGGTGAGCGGCTGCATATGGATGCACCATTCGGTCATTGGGGCACGCAGACCTTCATCGCCGCCCTGCGCTGCCATGGCCTGACCGCTCCGTGGATCATTCACCACGCCATGAACCGCATATCCTTCGACACCTACGTCGAGACACAACTCGCCCCGACCCTATCGCCCGGCGACGTCGTCATCCTGGATAACCTCGCCGTTCACAAAAGCGAAAAAGCCGCCGAGATCTTGAAGGAAAGCAAAGCCTGGTTCCTGTTCCTTCCGTCCTACAGCCCAGATCTCAATCCCATCGAAATGGCTTTCTCGAAGATCAAGGCACATCTGAGAGCCGCGGCCGCCAGAACATTCGACGCGCTTTCAGACGCACTTGGCTCTATCTGCCATCTCTTCGAAAGAACCGAATGCTGGAACTATTTCAAGGCAGCAGGCTATGCGCCGGATTAAACGTACGATGCTCTAAGTCAGCATCGTTCCACGCAGCGCAAAGTCGCAAAGACCCCGGATGATGAAGCGGCATTGACCGCCGACATCACGGCACTCGCTCTCCAGTATGGCCGATATGGCTATCGTCGCATCACGGCGATGCTGCATCAGGCAGGCTGGCTTGTGAACGTCAAACGGGTTGAGCGAATATGGCGGCGTGAGGGGCTGAAGGTTCCATCCAAGCAACCCAAGCGCGGTCGGCTCTGGCTGAACGACAGTTCGTGCATCCGGCTTCAGCCGGAATACCCCAACCATGTCTGGTCTTATGATTTTGTCGAGGACCGCACGCACAATGGAAGGAAAATCCGCATGCTCAATGTGATCGACGAGTTCACGCGAGAATGCATCGCCAAGGCTTTGAGGGAGTGGATTGCGCTGGTTGGTGTCAAAACGGCCTACATCATGCCGGGCAGCCCTTGGGAGAATGGTTATTGCGAAAGCTTCAACTCGAAGCTCAGGGACGAACTGCTCAACGGAGAAATCTTCTACACGCTCAAGGAGGCAAAGATCAGCATCGAGGGCTGGCGACAGCACTACAACACCGTGCGTCCTCACTCATCACTGAACTACAAGCCACCGGCACCTGAAGCCACAGTTTGGTCTCGCGAAAACGGGCCGACTTCAACTCCGGCGGTAGCGGTCAGGCCGAGCATGCACTAACATTGAATCCGGATCACCCCTTGGGGGCAGGCCAAGGGGTTAAACAATCGAGCCGAAAACTCGCACCTGCCGCTGCGAAAACGGGAACGGGTAATGCAGCGGTTCCGTTCGCCAGGCGCGTTGCAACGTTTCATCAGCGTCTTCTCCGCAATCCGAAATCTCTTCGTTCCAACCCACCTGAGAAAGACAGCCATCGACGTCCATCTGCATCGTCTCAGGGCGTTCGCACATTGGAAAGGCATGGCCGGAACCGCCCCATGATCACTTCGAGCAAGTCGAACTCGCACTCGTCTCGTTAACCTGACATCACCACAGCGACTATCTGTAATTGTACCGGGCGATGTACTCCAAACTGTGTTCCAAAGAGGTAGTCCAACGAGGGCAACGAAAGCCGAAGGTCTTTTCGAATTTTGAGCAATCCAGCCTTGAGTTTTTCGGGCGAATAGCCTTGGTTGGAAAGTCCTCGGTTGCGATTGATATCACGTTGGATGCTGGAAGACCCAGTTTCTTGCTTTGCCAAAATATCTCTCGCGCAAGATCGCACCAAGTTGCTGTTCCGGTTCCTGCGAGATTGTAGATGCCCCACAACTCATCACCGCTCGCGTCGGGGGAATACAAACGCTCGATTGCACAAAGTATACCGTCAGCTACATTAAAGGCGGACGTTGGGCAGCCATATTGATCATCGACAACGTTCAGCTCAGCGCGTTCCCGCGCGAGCGCCAGCATGGTTGTGACGAAGTTCTTTCCGAAAGGCGAATAAACCCAAGCCGTTCGCAGTATGACATGCCTTGGATTCGCGGCCATGACATTCCGTTCTCCGGCGAGCTTGCTCTTGCCATATACCGACATCGGATTGACAGGGTCGTCCTCCGTCCATGCGAATGGTTTGGTGCCGTCATAGACATAATCGGTAGACAGCTGAATGACGGGTGCCCCGACCATGGCGGCTCCAAGAGCCACTTCACCTGCGCTGTCGCCATTCATGCGCATAACAGTTTCGGGCTCGTCCTCCGCCAAATCGACGGCGGTGAACGCCGCGGCAGACACGACGATATCGGGCACATGGCGCGCAACGGTTCTCGCTATGTCCTGCGGCTGGCAAAGTTCCAATTCCGGACGGCCTACAGCTATGAGCTCGATATCTCTTATTTCTTCGCAGCGTTGCTTAAGAGCGGTGACAATCTGTCCAGAAGTTCCAGTGACGAGAATTCTCACGCTTGACACCTGACCGCTATTGTTTTTGCCCCCGGCGTTTGCGGGCGTCGGTGTCGCGCAGAGGCGACCACCACCAAGGGTTATCAATGTACCAGCTGATCGTCTTTGCCAAGCCGCTCTCAAACGTTTCACTGGGTTCCCAGTTAATTTCCGTGCGGATTTTCGTAGCGTCAATTGCATAGCGCCGGTCGTGTCCGGGACGGTCTGTCACAAACACGATCTGCTCGCGGTAAGACTTGCCGTCTGACCGTGGTTTTTGTCGATCGAGTATGTCACAGATGGCTTCGACGACACTGAGATTGGTGCGCTCGTTGTTGCCGCCGATGTTGTAGGTTTCTCCCACCGTCCCCCTGGTAATGACTCGTTCAAGGGCGCGCACATGATCCTCTACATAGAGCCAATCGCGGACATTCTCCCCGCGACCGTAGATGGGTAGTTCTGCGCCATCCATTGCGTTGAGCAGGACAAGCGGGATTAGCTTCTCAGGAAAATGATAAGGCCCATAATTGTTGGAGCAGTTTGTAACCACAATCGGCAGACCGTAGGTGTGATACCATGCACGCACGAAGTGGTCGGATGCTGCCTTTGACGCAGAGTAGGGCGACGACGGAGAATATGGGGTCGTTTCAGTGAAAAAGCCGCTATCGAAAGGCAAATCACCATAGACTTCATCGGTGGAAACGTGGAGGAAACGGAAACTGTCGCGCCGTTTCGCATCCAGACCGTCACGAAATTTGGTCGCAGCCCTGAGAAGGGCAACCGTGCCGACCACATTGGTGTCCACGAAGATATCGGGTCCATCGATGGATCGGTCAACGTGGCTCTCGGCGGCCAAATGCATCACGCCATCCACTTCAGATGTCTGCATCAGCTCGAGTATCTTGTCGTAGTCGCGAATATCAGCGTTCACAAACGTGTAGTTTTCCCGGTTTTCCACCTCCTTCAAAGAGGCCAGATTTCCAGCGTAGGTCAACTTATCGACATTGATCACCTCGTGATTTGCCCTCACGAAGTGTCGGCAAACAGCCGATCCGATAAAGCCTGCGCCACCTGTCACGAGAATACGCATGTCATGTTCCTCCTAAATACTTGTAGTTATTGTCAACATCGACCAACATGGGCGCAGCTTTGTCCTTGTCGGAAATGATGGGGTCATCCGAGGTGGCAGGCCACGTGATCCCTATGTCCGGATCGTCGTAGCGTATGCTCCGCTCATCTTCTTTCGAGTAGTAATCAGTAACTTTGTAGAAAACGCTGGTGTTGGCTTCCAGTGTCAAGAAACCGTGCGCGAAGCCCTTCGGAACAAAAAGCTGGTTCCCCTTCTTCGCCGAAATTTTCAGCCCGAACCACTGCTTGTAGGTCGGAGATCCCTCCCGGATATCAACGATCACGTCAAAAATGGAACCGGTCATCACGCCTATGAGTTTGGCTTGTGCATGGGGTCTGCGCTGGAAGTGCAATCCGCGCAAAACCGGTGGATACGTCGATAATGAAAGATTATCCTGAACAAAAGTCTCGTTGATACCAAGCGCCGCAAGTCTGCGGAGGTTATAGATCTCCGAGAAAAAACCGCGATCATCATCAAACCGGTCCGGATATATCTCCAATACTCCGGAGATGGCGGTCTCTTTATTTGTTGTCATTATCAACCGTTTACACCAAGCTTCGCAGATATTTTGCATAGCTTGTCTTTCCTAGAAACTGTGCACGGCTTTCAACTTTCTCGGCATCAATCCACTGACTGTTGAATGCGATCTCTTCCGGGCAGGCAATTTTGATGCCCTGGCGGTGCTCAATGGTGCGTACAAAGGCACTTGCCTCGTGCAGGCTATCGTGCGTCCCTGTATCGAGCCATGCAAAACCGCGACCGAACTTCGCCACCTGAAGCTTTCCTCTTTCGAGATAAGCGCGGTTGACGTCCGTGATCTCCAATTCGCCACGCATAGAAGGTTTGATGCCGGCTGCGATATCCAAAACGTCATTGTCATAAAAATACAGACCAGTCACCGCCCAATTAGATTTCGGTTTCGCAGGCTTTTCTTCGATCGAGATTGCTCGGCGGTTTTCGTCAAAATCCACCACACCATAGCGCTCGGGATCGGTAACCTTGTATGCAAAGACTGTCGCGCCGTCTTCGTTGCTTATGGCGTCCCGGCATATTTGCGAAAGCCTGTCACCGTAGAATATGTTGTCACCGAGAATGAGTGCAACATTGTCGTTGCCGACGAATTCCCGCCCGATGATGAACGCTTCCGCAAGCCCGTTGGGTGCGGCTTGGGTCGCATAAGAGATGTTGACGCCAAAGTGGGAGCCGTCGCCAAGAAGTGCGGTGAATTGCGCCGCATCCTGCGGAGTGGTGATCACCAATATATCCCGGATTCCGGCAAGCATGAGCACCGAAAGAGGATAGTAAATCATTGGCTTGTCGTAGACGGGAAGCAGTTGTTTGGAAACAGCAATTGTACATGGAAAAAGGCGCGATCCCGATCCGCCCGCAAGAATGATGCCCTTCATGATAATCTACCTTTCATTGCCGATAAACGGTCATTCTTGTCACAGCCGCCCTGCCAGTGTCGCTATGTACAACGAAGCGGTGCCGAATTTGGTTTGTCTCCATACACCAGATTGTCGGAGCCAATTCAAGCGCCCTATGGGTGATATTCGTCTCGCTTCCATGAAAGAGTTGGTCACTGACTGGGCATCAGGCGTCAGCTCTTCCCAATTGTCGGCAAGCAATTTCAGGTGTACGTCCTGCCAGCGTCGCCAAGTCCCATCCATAACCATTTGAAGACGCGCCGCACGGGCGGCGTAGGAGCTGTTTTCTCCTACGATGTTGTCGCCATGTTGGCGATAAAGTGTAAGCGGTTGCGGATCGTATTTTATCGCGCCACCGGCCCCGGTGACCATGATATAGGCCCACCAATCATGGCTGATAGGCGTTCCTTTCACGAGCGACCGCTTCAATAAGACGAACGCGGCTCGGTTCATCGTCATGGTGTTGCCGCCGGCGATCGACTGGACCAAAGCGTTTTTAAACGCTGGGGCTCGTGAAAAAAGTGGAGACAGCCGCCGCATGTCACGACCATCCTGATCAATCATTTGCGTGCGTCCGCAATAAAGTGCGGGCACATCGGATGGTTGTTCCTGCAACCACGTTAACGAACGGCTGGTCTTGTCCGGCAGCCAAATATCATCTTGATCGCTGAAGGCAAAATAACGGGTTTGCGGAGTGCAGTTGAGTATGAGCGCCCGAAAATTTTCCACGAAACCTTTTCGTGGCCCTTCGGAGTAGTGCAGATCATAGTTCCGAAAGTCTTTTATCTGTTCAGAAAGTGCATCGCGTGTCCGGTCAGATCGGCTGTCGTCGGAGACGTTGATTTGGATATGCTGCGTATCCTGCTCCGCAAAGGATGCCAGTTGAGATTGAAGGAATTTTTCGCCCTCATACGTCGCCATGAGGATGGTAAGATCGTTCGGCTTGTCTTTCATGTCCCCACCAACTTCCATTTGTGATTCCAGTACAGGTGATTCCGATAGCGGGTAAATATGTCGCCTCAACGTCATGTTATCGCGATGACGTATTCAGTGGCCATAAACTTATCGTCGAAAGAGATCGCTTTCAATTCATGCGTTCAAGGCTTGTTGCGGCATGTATCGGCGCGCGAAAAGTCACCCAATTCTGATATTTCCCATGGGCATCGAATTTTTCCTCGTGATCTGTTGCGGTGTCCGCCCCGACTATGGACTTAGACACTATCCCAGCTGCTATGTCAGGTCTTTATGGCGCTCATTCGGTTCCGTGCACCACAGTATTGGATGACCGCCCGATGCCGAAATACGTCAAGCCATGGCCACGCACTGTGTTGAGATCGTAAATGTTTCGCCCGTCAAACACGACTTGGGCCTTGAGCGAGCGGCTGATGAGATCAAAATCAGGCGCTTGAAACGCTTTCCACTCTGTGTTCACCACCAAAGCGTCCGCACCGGCAAGCGCATCTTCCTTGGTTGTTGCCATGACGAGCTGAGCGTGATTGCCGTAGATGCGTCGACATTCATCCATCGCCTCGGGGTCATAGGCATGCACTGTCGCACCCACTTCCCATAGTCGTTCCATCAATGCACGTGCCGGCGCTTCACGCATGTCATTGGTGTTGGGTTTGAACGCTAGGCCCCAGAACGCAAAAACCTTACCTTGGAGCTCACCCCCGAAAAATGCGTCAATCTTGTCAAACAGCGCGTATCTTTGGCGAAGATTGCGCTTTTCGACGGCATTGAGCAGCCAAGGTTCGACACCGACGCCCATAGCCGTATGAGCCAACGCCTTGACGTCTTTGGGAAAGCAGGACCCACCGTAGCCAACCCCCGGATAGATAAAATCGTAGCCGATCCTCGGATCGCTGCCGATCCCTTTCCTGATGTGTTCGATATCGGCACCCAAAGCATCGGCCAAGGCTGCTATCTCATTGATAAAGGATATCTTAGTCGCGAGCATGCAATTTGCTGCGTATTTGGTGAGCTCCGCTGAGCGACGATCCATGACGATGAACTTTTCATGGTTGCGGTTGAAGGGAGCATAGAGCTTGCGCATCATCAAATTGGCTTCGGGATCATTTGTTCCAATGATGATGCGGTCCGGGCGCATGCAGTCGTTGACGGCCGAACCCTGTTTGAGAAATTCGGGGTTTGAAACGACAATTACCTTACATTTGTCGGATCCACGCGCGTTAAGCCGCACGCTCATATTTTCCTCGATTGCGTCTCCGGTGCCGACGGGAACCGTGGATTTTATGACGACGAGCTTGTCATCGGTCATGTGCTCGGCGACCGCCGATATGGCCATTTCTACGTTTCTCAGATCGGCCCCTCCGGAAGCATTCGTCGGTGTGCCTACTGCAATTATTTGGATGTCGCCGTGATCGACTGCCATCTTTACATCGGTTCTAAACCGCAACCGGTTTTCGCCAGCGTTGCGCTGGACAAGGTTTTCCAGCCCCGGCTCATAGATCGGAATTTTTCCTTCATTGAGCGCTTCTATCTTGCGGCTATCGATATCGAAGCAGACGACATCAAACCCAACATCCGCAAAAACGGCTGCCTGAACGAGACCAACATAACCGGTACCGAAAACGGTGACTTTCATGGTCCCTGTAATCCCTTTTGCGCGTAATCTCGCGTTTATTATATGATTCAAACAGCAGAAACAAGTTCAGCGGGAGGTGGCTTCAGTGCAATCGGGTGAAGAAGTGCGTGACAAACGGGTATTAAGCTGAATCTGTCGTGATCCTCTGATTTGGAAGGAGGACGGCGATGGATGATGTGGTGGCGGATTGTGGTGCGGTTGGCGAAGCGGTTGTCTTTCTTCGGTATTTCACGGATCTGCCGGACAGTCGGCAACCGGGCAAGGTGGCATATCCCCTCGACGAAGTGCTGCTTCTGAGCTTGCTCGCGGTTTTGGCTGGGGCGGAGACGTTCGTCGATATCGCCCGCTTTGGGGATAAGAAGCTTGATTTTCTGCGCCGCTTTCGGCCGTTTCGAGCGGGGACGCCATCGCACGATCACCTCGGCGACATCTTCGCCACGCTCGACGCCGAGAAGTTCCAGCAATGCTTTGCCGGCTGGGTCGCCGCGCTGACTGGCGCGCCTGCGGACATCATCGCCATCGATGGCAAGACGGTGCGCCGCTCGTTCGAGAAGAAGGCCGGCAAGGCGGCGATCCACATGGTCTCGGCCGTTGCCGCACGCCAGCGCCTCGTGCTCGCTCAGGTCAAGGTGGCCGAGAAGGCCAACGAGATCACCGCCATTCCCAATCTCCTGGACATGCTTGCCATCGAGGGGGCGATCGTGACGATCGACGCGATGGGTTGCCAGCGTGCCATCGCGGACAAGATCCTCGACAGGAAGGCCGATTACGTGCTTGCCCTCAAAGGCAATCAAGGTTCGCTGCGCGACGATGTCGCGATCTTCGCCGCCGAGCAGAAAGACAACGATTTCAAAGACACGACCATCAGTCGGGACGAGACGGTCGATGGCGACCACGGCCGCATCGAGACCAGAACCACCACCGTCATCCATGACATAGACTGGCTCCAGGAACGCCATGACTGGCCCGGCCTGAAAGCGGTCGTCATGGTCGAGAGCACGCGCGAAATCGGCGAGAAAATCGAACGGGAGACCCGCTTCTACATTACCCCCCTGGCGCTGCCGGCCAGGCAATTGGGACCAATCGTCAGAAGCCATTGGGCAATCGAGAACAGCCTGCACTGGGTTATGGACATGGTCTTTCGCGACGACGAATGCCGGGTTCGAACAGATCATGCCCCAGCCAATTTCACCGCGCTCAAGCACATGGCCCATAACCTCATCCGAATGGCCGCCGGAAAAGACTCGCTGCGCCTCAGACGAAAAGTCGCCGCTTGGGACGACGATTACCTTGCAAGCATCATCGCCAGATGATTGTTTCACTCGATTCCCCTGGAGGTGGCTTGGACTTGTTTAAGCCACTTGGCCACCAATGCACGCGAGCGGTATGCCGCTTTCAGACTGGCATGCGAATAGACGTCGCGATACAGTAAGATGCCATCGTTGTCTGTGTATTCGCACACTTCGTCGGGACAGAAGACCTCAAATAGGTCCAGAACGTCGATTTTGCCCGCAGTGACGAGAGAGCCGAGAAGGTTTGTCACTGGTGCGAACCGTTCCACCGTTTCGTCCCGACTGTAGTAGCGGCACAAAGAAAGCCCGGCAGAGCGCCACTGGCGAAGGGCCATCTGAGGTGTACAGTCGGCCTCGCGAATAAACGGTAGAGGACCCAACACAGAAAGCCCGATATCCTGCAAAGCCAATTGATCGCTGAATTCAATCAACCCCTTGCGGAGATCTTCGCGCGCTTTGGTGGCCCATTCATTGTCCTGTTCGGGCGACAGTTTCGCCAGATCGCTGATAAGCAGCACCTGATCTCCAGGCTGAAGTTGCGCGAGCAAGACGGGTACCACGCGCGCCCAGTAGTCGGCGGTCGCCTCACGGCTGTGGGAGCGCCAGTCGATGTCTGGTACCGGCGAGCCGCCGAACTTTGCAGTGAGGATGAAGCTTGTCTTTGCACCGTCATGGATGGAGCTGATGTCATAGGCGGCAGCAAACGCCGGAGCAAAGCTGTTGCCAATAATTAGGACGCGCGACTGCGCCGTTTCGAGTGGTTCGCTGACCGTGCAACGTTCAACCTCAATGATCTTGCCGATGTCCTGATTGTTGACAAGTGTGCAGTCCCGCCCAGCCCAGACAGTACCATTTTCCGAAACATGGGGCAGAAATAAAGATGACCGCCCCAACTCCGCGTCAGAGGTCACCTGCTCACCCAAGAGCAGCTGCCTTCCGGTGGTGTTGTACATGTGCAGAAGACCTGCTGTTGTCACCATCGCGAGCAGGCCTGCGCCCAACTCGCGGCGTGATACAGCCGACCAGCTCGCATCACGCAGAGGCCGTTCCAGATAGGCCCAACTGACATGTGCCAACAGGATCGAAACAACAATGCCGGCTACTGCCGTGGCCGGACCCTTCCCGATTATCCAAGCCAGAAAGACCATGACAGGCCAATGCCAAAGGTAGAGTGAGTAGGATATTTTGCCTAAGTATGGAGTCACACCGGTTTGCAACACCCGAAATGCACGCGTGCTTTCTCCGATACCGTACAGCGCGGCGCCCGTCGCGATGATGCAGACCATCGCCGCAATCTGCCGGTCGATTTCAAGTGGCATGAACAACAACGCGACAAGCGCGAGGACTGAAACAGTCTTGAGTGCGAAAGTTGCCGCATTGAGTCTCCCCGGCGCAAACCGGAGTTGGGCCAGAAACACCAATGCACCGAAAGCGATCTGCCAGAACCGGAATACGACGATGTAGAAAGCCGCGAGCGGGTTGTCGCCCTGGATCAGAAGCCAGCCGGCAAAGGACGAAAGCGCCAAACTGATCAACAGTAAGCTGGCGCCAAGCCAACCGCCTAACTTCCACCCGATCCAGAACAAAAACGGAAAAAGGAGATAAAACTGCTCCTCCGCGCCGAGAGACCATGTGTGCGTAAAGGGATTCAGAGCGGATGTCGGCCCGAAATAGTCCTGCGCGATAATGTAGAGGTAGTTGTTGGAAAGGCCCAACGCCGCCGCAATACCAGTGTTGATACTCTGCTCAGGAACCGGGTCCATGAGCGATATTGCAACCCCGGTCACCGCGATCATGACCAGAAGTGCGGGCATCAGACGTTTGACACGCCGTTTGAAAAACTCGATCAAAAAGTTTGATAGGCTTCGGTCGCGTCGATAGTAGAGTGAAGCCGTGATGACGAATCCCGAGATTACAAAAAAGACGTCAACACCCAGTCCGCCATTCGGCGCGCCTACCGGGAAAAAGTGATACCCGAGAACAGATACAATCGCGATCGCACGCAGTCCGTCTATTTCCGGTCTGTAGTTCATTGGCTGGAGCTGAGTGCGCAATGAGCATTGTTTGCACGCTCTGCACCATGTGCGAAAAATGCACTGTCCCGCGATTGCTGCGCGATCAATGATCTGAACGTTTTTTTCGGGGGGTCGATCATGATTTTAGTCCTCCAAAGTTAGCGATGGAAGCCTTTTAAACGCTGCGCGTTCCATTGCAATCCGGCGCAGGTTGCTATCTACGTGTCGCGTTTGGCTCGTATCTAAATCAGTTAGACCTGTGGCAAAAAGGTCTCACTTCATCGCCCGCGACTAAGCCAAGCCGCAGGTTGAGCGCGTTAAGTATTGAAGAAATATCGACTAGATGGCACCTGACAGGAGCAGAAGCCTATGGGGCAGATTGGTCAGGTTCGAACGAACTTCATGGATTTCGCCGGTTTTCCGGTGAAAGAAATACGAGTTAAATGGAATGTCATGAGTTATCCGAAAGTTATAGAGCTACAATTCAGTGCCCAATACGGACATTTTGGTTCCAAAGAGCATTTCTTTCACTATTTCTGGGGATATGTGCTGCCGGGCATGAGTCTTGCGATTAAGGCCAAAAAGAAAGACGAGGACGCTGCATTCAGCTTCGTCCTCGAAGACTGCGGGCCGGTGATGAATGTTGTTAGCCGCGAAATGTTCGGGCTCATTTCGCAGGATATCAAATTCATAGATCGCAAAAAATTTACGGACGCATGCCAGCAGGTGCCGCGCTGGGATATCATGATCAATTTCGATAGCGTGTTGTTTGAAGACGAGTACAGCTTCCGCGGTTCGACAAAAGACTATCGCGAGAATGAGTTCCTGAAGAGCGTATTGAACCAGCCAAATTTTTTGATGCAATTTCAGGATGATATGCGTGAAGTTCGCAGTTGGGTACTCGGTCAGGTAATAGGACCCGAAGCGGCGAAATCCGGAATCATGCAGCGGCGCGATCCCGAACCGAATTTAAGTGGCTCTCCTCGCGTTCAGGCTTTGAAGAAATCCATCGTCAGATTCCTGGAACGCAGCGGCCCGTGGCACGTGCGGGTTCGACAGAAAATGCTGCGTCAAAGCCTGAATGCCTTCAGGTTTGCGTCGGGAAAAGCGCCCGTCGCCATCGGCAAGAAGCGAATAAGGCCCAGGAAACAAACCAACCAAAAATGCCTATTGCTGCGCCGATCGCCGGAGCCAGAATATTACAGCGAGAAGGGTCAGGCTGAAGCGAAAAAGTATGGGGCTTCCAGGCGTTCTCTTGTTGAAATTAACGAGCTATTTGAGCTTTTCAAAAGCAAAAGCAAAAATATCGAAATGTATGAGCCGGGTTCGGACAATGTTTTCAACCAGATCAAGAAGTTCTACAACAGCAAAGTCGTCATCGGCATCAAAGGTGCCGAGCTATCGAATATATTCTGGATGACGCCGGATACCAAGGTGTTTGTCGTCACGCCAAACACAATGCGGTCCACGCCGGTGTACCAACGTTTCGGGCGTTTTCTCGGATTAAAAGTGGTTACGGTTTTCGCCGCAGACGGACCAAACCCCAGTGTCTACCGCTTACGCCGAGAGATACTCGATCAAATAGATTACTTGTGAAACTGGCCATTAGACTAGAAACCACCATCGCCAGAGTAAGCCGTGCATCTAGGCAGTCAGGCGATTAGAGCGGATGGGGATACAATGACGATTGAAATATGCAAGACCGCAGAAGCGCTTCGGAAACACCGCGATGAAAATCTCGATAAGAGCAAATTTGCGCTGAACATTATTCCTTTCGATTCGACAAAAAGCTGGTTTTTGAAACATGGTACGGTTTCACACGAAAGCCGTGGGTTCTTTCACATTCTTGGCCTGACACTGCCCAATACAGACTTTGAATCGATTGTTCTTTATCAGCCACAAAGTGCCTTGACTGGCCTCTTGATCGCCGAGCACGACGGGGAAATGTACACCTGTGTGCAAGCGCGTGCGGAGCCGGGCAATACGGGGGTCGTGCAGTATGGTCCCACCGTCCAGTCGACCGCTGCCAACTACATGAAGCTGCATGGAGGACGCGATACCGACTTCATCGATCACTTCCAATCCTATCCGTCCGGCTCACGGCTCATCAGTTTTTCCATGCAGGTGGACCTGGGTGAGCTCTATTATCAGAAGAGCAAAACCCACAATTACATTGAAACGGATAAACTGCTGCCCACGACGTTGAACACCACGTGGGTGCCCATTTCAGTCTTGTCTGACATGTCGCTCGAGCCCTTCTTCCTCAACACGGACCTCAGATCGCTCGCCGCGATGTATGATTGGGATTATCATGTGACCGGCGAGCGTTCATCGGACGAACCTCCGACGGAGCTGCTAGACTTCTATTTCAGGAGCAAAGGGCGAACCAAGCAACAATACCTTCTCACGTCGCTGCATGAATTGAAAAATTGGCGCTTGGGTTCGTCGGGTGTGGAAGCTGTCGGTGAACATACGCGCTATATGTGCCTTTTTGAGTGTCAGGCTTTGACGCGCGAAGTTGCGACTTGGGTACAGCCATTGATCGGTGTCGAATCGCCGGGCCTCGTTGTGCTTTATCGCAGGGTGACTGCAAGCGGACCCGAGTATCTGTTGAGCGTTCGCGAAGAATACGGCATCGACAACCAATCGATCATCGCGCCGAGCCGTGTTGTGCACCCCGGCGGCGATATCTCCGCAGTTGACCGGGTTGGAACCGTCTACCGCACGTTCGAACACTCGGAAGAAGGGGGGCGCTTTATCAACCATGAAAGCACTTTCGAAATCCGCAATGTCGACGGCAGCTATGAGCGTTTGGCCAATGAGTTTTGGGTGACGCCTGGTCAGCTCAAGCAGCTGTTTTTGTGCTCAAATATCATATCAATCCAACTGCGCGTCATGGCTTGCGGGCTTCTCGATGAGTTGAATCCAAAAACACTGGGGTCCAACCGACCAGCGCAATAGCGAGTGGAAATGGTGGAGATTGCCGTTCCTCGTCTAATGGGCTCCCGGGTCATACCGCGAAGCGAGGGTTCCGGACGGATCTCTCGCTTTCGTTTGCTGGGCGAGGCAATGCACTATGCCGAATAGTCAAGACGATCAAAAACTGAAACTCAGTAGGCAAAAATATGCCGAGCTGGAGCAGAGCGTCGCAGAGCTCAAAAAGCGCGGCAGTGCTTTGCGGGATTTGCTACGTCAGCGGCGCTTTGGTACAGCGTTGAGAACGGTCTTGCACAGATCGAAAGCCAATCTGAGAGAGGCAATTCGCTATCAGGGTGGATTGCGCAACACATTTCTCCAAGCGCTCGGCCAGCTGCGTCAGGTTGGTCCAGTTGAAATGGCCGCAACAATATTCCGGCGGCTAAAAGAACCCGGTGCGCTTGACACCGCGTTTGTGAGGTCTTCACCGCTTCCTTCAACTGAGAACAGCGACATATTTCAATTCAAGTCCTTGAAAGACTACCATGCCCTTTACCAAAACCATTTGGAAACCCGGGCCAAACACCGAAACATTGCTGTGTTCAGGGCCGTGACGGGCGGTTACGATCGTTTATTGCCATATGGCCATTTTCTGAACGAGGCTGATTACACCACCTTTACGGACGAGCCTGCACGCGTCTTTGGCGTCAACCGCCCTGTGCCGTATTTCGATATATCGGCGATCCGGCGTGCACGTTACGTGAAATTGCACCCACATTTGCTTTTTCCTGAACATGACATTGCGGTCTGGCATGATGGCAATGTCATGATCAATGGCGACATCAGGCCACTCATTGACTCTGTCATTTCGTCCGGTTTAGCGATCGGCACCTTTCTGCATCCGAAACGGGACAGTGTTTATGACGAGGCGGAGGCATGCGTCATTTGGAACAAGGATGATGCTGACACTATCTTGCGCCAGGTCGAGCGCTACAGTGAAGAAGGGTTTCTGCCGGACCAACTGGCTGAGAGCAACTTCATCGTCTACAATCTCCGACATCCAGACTTGGACCGCATATTGACAAAATGGTGGTTCGAACTCGACCGGGGGTCCCTTCGCGACCAGTTATCCTTCAATTACGCAGTTGAAGCCGCACAAGCAGCTTTCTTGCCTCTGGCCGAACGACCAACCTGTGTTCGTGATCATCCGGCATTTACTTTCTTTCCCAATCACGGGGGAAGCGACCGTATTTTCGCAACCAAACCGGCATCAAGCGCAGCAGTGCCTGCATTTGGTCAATCCGTTGATGTTGCAACGCAAACCAGCAAACCAAAAGCAGATGTATTGGTTTGCGTTCACAACGCTCTAGACGATGTAAAAGCCTGTTTGCGCAGTGTGGTAGAGAACCGGCCCGCTTGCGTCGATAAACTTGTCATTGTCGATGATGGCTCAGGTGAAGAGACCCGACAGTGGCTGGAAACATTTGTTGCGAACCATGCTGGTGTCGTCCTGCATCACAACGAACAGGCAAACGGATATACAAAAGCTGCTAACAAGGCAGTTTCTCTATCCAATGCCGACAATATCGTTCTGTTGAATAGTGACGCTATTGTGGGTGCGGACGCTATCCGCAAAATGCTGGCCTGCCTGTATAATCTTGAAGGCTGCGGCATCGTCGGGCCGTTGTCCAATGCCGCCAGCTACCAATCCATTCCCCGTCATCTCAGCAGCGCAGGCCAAACCGCTATCAATTCTCTACCAGACGGTTTCTCCCCGGATGACATGGATGCATGGTGCGCACGCAACGCGTTTGGCCTTACATCGCCCGGTGTTCCGTTTGTTCACGGGTTCTGCATGTGTGTGAAGCGAGCGGTGTTTGATCGGATCGGATCGTTTGACGAAGCTGCTTTTCCCAATGGATATGGCGAGGAAAACGATTTCTGCATCCGCGCCTCTAATAATGGCTTCCGGCTGAATGTGGCAATTGAAGCGTTTGTTTTTCACGCCAAATCAAAAAGCTACACAGATAACGAAAGGCGCACACGTTTGATGAACGCCGGCAACGAAAAATTACGGGAGTTGCATGGCCAAGCGCGGGTCGATCGACTAGTCCAATCGATGCAACACAATCCGACACTCGCTGAAATGCGTTCGAGAGCACACAAGCTCTATATCTGACGTAGCATTGTTTACATGGTTCACCCGGAAACTGACACGGCCTCAGCTGTTTGATCCCCGGTATTGACAGTGCAGTGTCAACGGCGGAGTAAAAACCGGCCACGCGGCGGTGCAAAAGAGCTGTCTCGGGGAGAGTGTCCGGTCTTCTGTGTATCCGTGATCTGGTCCATGCTTCCTGAGAGGAGCAAGGACGATGACGATTTCCAAGGAACTGCTGGACGAACTTCTGAAGGGCTGCGAGCGACCGTAATTACATGGAGTTGTCTAATCGCAACCCAATAATCAAGCTCTTTTTGAAATATTTCCTGAGCGCTGTTGCTCGTGGACTTTTCGAGCAATAGCGAACAGCGAAAGATGGTTTTACGACCGCGCCGCCTTGTTCTTTTGGCGTCGTTGGTGATCGTATGCCGGGAGCACGGTTGTTTTCGCGGTCGACACGAGGCCGCCGCATGATAGGTCTTCGCAGGGTGGAGCCTTCCAATGTAATTAGCGCAGTTGCATCGAGAATACGCATCTGCAGCCCACAATAGCGTAATGGCTCGACCTACGTCCCGGCAGGGACGTCTCGGCGTCTGAAGAAAGGACGCGATCCGGTAATGGCGCTCAGCTTCAAGTCATGGATGGATCTCCGATCCGATGCATTCTCAGGCGGTCGCGCCGGCGCCGCGATCAAAAAGCTCGCCGGTTTTCAGCATCGCATGCATGATAACTGCGAGTTTGCGTGCAACGGCGACTGCGGCTCGCTTGAAGCCGACCTTTTCCCGCAACTTCAAGCCCCAGGATCGAAGCTTACTATCGGCAAGGGATCGCGTCAGGATCACCGTGGCAGCGTGATAAAGCAGACCCTGCAGATGGTGGTCGCCGCGCCGTGAAATGTGCCCATCAAAATCAACTTCGCCCGACTGGTAGCGCCGGGTTGTAAGGCCCAACCACGCGCCCACAGCTCGAGATGTCCTGAAGTTCTCCGGAGCCTCGATCGCCGCGGCAAACGAGGCTGCGACAACCGAGCCCACTCCCGGTATCGACATGAGTAACTGACATGGCGCGCTCTCCCGCGCAGCGGCGACAAGCTGTCGATCGAGTTCAGCCGCGCGGGCACGAACGCTGCGCCAGGTCTCAAGTAGCGGCAAGATAATCCGCTCCAGCCCACTGTTGCCGGCAATCAGGCTTCGGACATTGGTGTCAAAAACGCGGCCAGCGCCTTTGGGAACAATCAACCCGAATGTCTTCATCAGCCCACGGATCTGGTTGCAAAGTTCGGTCTTGATCTTGATCAACTGGCTGCGCGCAGACACCAGGGTTCGGGTCAGCATGCTATCATATTGCTTGACCCGCACCTCTCGATAAAAGCCAACTTCCGCAAGGTGTGCCAGACCGTCTGCATCGTTCGCATCGGTCTTGTTCGGCGCCATGTTGAGCGCCGCGCTGGCATGGCGGGCATCAATGCAGATTGCCGGTAGGCCTTCCGCCGTTAGCGCGTGGTAGAACCAAACTGACAAGGGTCCGGTCTCGAACACGATGCGCTTAGCGTTCGGCGCACGCTTGCGGATTACTTCGGCCAGCACTTGCGGATCCGAGGGACATTGGCCGCGCCAGATCCGTTTGCCATTCTGCCGCACCGAGATCATGGTCTCTTTCAACGACACATCCAATCCAATATGCTCTTCCATGGTTGTTCCCCATTCGATGCTTGGGCCCGGCGTCATGCCGTGAGCCCGTATCTCCATCTTATCGGGGAACAACCGCCTTAATAACCAGAACGCAGCATTGCCGAGTCCCTGAGCCACTATATGCGTAACTCGCTCCCGCGATTACCCCATGTAATTACGAGCGGCCTGAGGATTTGCTTGGCGATGCCGGGCTGATTATAGAGCTCAAGCCTACGCAAATGGCGGTCTCCGCGTCGGGATATACGCCCATCATAATCGACTTCGCCGGATTGGTAGCGGCGCGTTGTGAGGCCTATCCACGCACCTACATCGCGGGACTTCCTGAAGTTACCGGGATCTTCGATGGCCGTAGCAAAGGAGATTGCCGTGGTCGCGCCCACACCCGGAATGGACATGAGTAGACGGCAGGCCCGGCTCTGACGGGCGTCTGCGAGCAATTGACGACCGAGTTCTGCAGCTCGGGTGCGAAGGCCCGTCCAGGCATCCAGCATCGGCAGCACGATACCAGCGAGATCATTATGATTAGTAAGAAGGCTTCGAACGTTATTCTCAAACGTGCTTCCCTTGCCTGCGGGAACGACCAGACCGAAAGTCTTCATAATACCCCAGATTTGGTTGGAAAGCTCAGTGGTCATCTTGACCAACCGAGCACGCGCAGCAACAAGCGTGCGGGCTAACATGCTGTCGAAACCTTTCACACGCACCTCGCGAAAGAACCCAACTTCTGCCAGGTGGGCCAAACCATCGGCATCATTCGCATCTGTCTTGTTCGCTGCCATATCGAGTGCGGCTTTGGCGTGGCGGGCATCAATGCAAATAGCCGGCACTCCCTCGGCGCGCAGTGCATGAAAAAACCATACTGATAGAGGCCCTGTTTCGAATACCACGCGTTTTGCGGTTGGGGCCCGCTTGCGAATAAGCTCGGCAATGACGTTGGGATCAGAAGCGCACTTCCCGCGCCATATCCGTGCGCCATCACGGCGGATCGAGACGGCCGTCTCTTTCATTGATACGTCGAGACCGATATACTCTGTCATGGCTGTTCTCCGTTAATGTTGGGCCCGGCGACCAGTCGAGAGCCTGTATTTCATCTTATCGGGGAACAGCCGCCAGCCAAGACCATGATCGGATCTAGAGGGGCACCGCTCCCACGATTACCCCATGTGGATGCCCCCTCCCGACGGCATCGTAATGTGCCAAGGTGATGCTTGCAAAAACGTCACTTAACAGGTTGCTGAAAAACCCACTGGCATTTTTGCTCTGATCCTGATTCACTCCTGTTGTCGAGATTTGCTATGGATGTATGCGATGCGTGACGCGGATGACCGGTCTACCCAACTTTTCTCCTACGTCGACCTTGAGGCACGGGTTCCGAAGGGTCACCCGCTTCGGGCGATGCGGGATCTGGTGAACCCGGCGCTGGCCGTGCTCGATGACCGGTTTGCGGCGCTCTACAAGGAAGGCGGCCGCCCATCGATTGCGCCGGAGCGGCTTTTGCGGGCGATCCTGTTGCAGCTTCTCTATTCGATCCGATCCGAGCGGCAACTGATGGAACGGCTGGATTTCGATCTTCTGTTTCGCTGGTTCGTCGGACTTGGCGTGGACGATCCGGTCTGGGACGCCTCGACATTCTCGAAGAACCGGACGCGCGTGCTGACGGAAGACATCGCGCAAGGGTTCTTGTCAGCGCTTCTCGCGGACCGCCGGGTGAAACGGCTTTTGAGCGCCGAGCATTTCTCGGTGGACGGAACGATGCTGAAGGCGTTTGCCTCGATGAAGAGCTTCCGGCCAAAGGACGGCTCTGGCAATCCTCCAGATGGCGGCAGAAATGGCGAGCGCAACTATCGCGACGAAAAGCGCTCGAACCAGGCGCATGCGTCGACCACCGATCCGGATGCGCGGCTCTACCGCAAGGCATCGGGTCAGGAAAGCCGGCTTGCCTATCTCGGCCATGCGCTGATGGAGAACCGCAACGGGCTTGCGGTCGCAGCCCAGGTGACCCATGCGACAGGCACGGCGGAGCGGGAAGCCGCGCTTGAAATGATTGAAGCACTGCCGGAGGGTTCAACGCTCGGGGCCGACAAGGGCTACGATGCCGAGGCCTTCGTCGAGGACCTGAAGACGCGCAGGATCGTGCCGCATGTGGCGATCAACGGCACGGTGTCGAAGACCGGCAAGGTCCGCAAGACGGCTGTGCCTGACGAGGTCGCGCAAAGCGATGGCTATGCGATCAGCCTGCGTTGCCGCAAGCGGATCGAGGAAATCTTCGGCTGGGGCAAGACCACCGGCGGGCTCCATCAGTTGAAGGTTCGCGGTCTGGCAAAGGTCAGGACCATCTTCACCCTCGCGCTCGCCGCCTACAACATCGTTCGCTTGCCCAAATTGTTAGCAGGGATGGGAGACGTATGTCCAGATGCAGCAAGATAGGTCGAAAAGGACAAGAAAACCGCTCGGTATCGCACCGATGCAACTAAAAAGCCGGCGAAATCAGCGAAAAATCAAACCGCAGACCCAATAGTGCGGCAACGCAACGCATTGTTCAGCAGCCTGTTAAAGGAGAAAGCATCCATGAAGGAAGTTAGCATTGTCGGCCTGGACCTTGCAAAGCGGGTGTTTCAGGCTCACGGAGCCAGTGCGGATGGCGGTGTCGTATTCCGCCGGACTCTGTCACGTGCCCAAAGTCTTGGCATCTGACGCAGGCCATCGAATCGACTATGGGTTTGCGACGCAGAACAACGGCTCAGGACAGCCAAGCTGCCATGGCAGCCGCGCCTGGCAACTCGGCATGCACACCGGACGGAGACGAAAATTGACCCTCACTCACCTCGACAGGCTTGAAGCGGAAGCAATCCACATCTTCCGGGAGGTTGCCGCCAGTTTTTCGAAGCCGGTGATGTTGTATTCCGTGGGCAAGGACTCTTCGGTCATGCTGCGGCTGGCGATCAAGGCTTTTTATCCCGCCAAGCCTCCGTTCCCTTTCCTGCATATCGACACCACCTGGAAATTCCGCGAGATGATCTCCTTTCGCGACCAGATGGCGGCCGACCTCGGGCTGGATCTGATTGTCCACATCAACCAAGATGGCGTGCGCGACGGGATCAACCCCATCGACCATGGCTCAAATCCGCATACCCACGTGATGAAGACGCTGGGGTTGCGCCAGGCGCTGGACGCCCATGGCTTTGACGCGGCATTCGGCGGTGCCCGGCGCGACGAGGAAAAATCCCGCGCCAAGGAGCGGATCTTTTCGTTCCGCAACGCGCAACATGCCTGGGATCCCAAGACCCAGCGGCCGGAGATGTGGAAAACGTACAACACCCGCATCGGCAAGGGCGAGTCAATCCGCGTGTTTCCATTGTCCAACTGGACCGAGCTCGACATCTGGCAGTACATTCTCAAGGAAAACATTCCGATCGTGCCGCTATATTTCGCAGCACCCCGGCCGGTTGTCGAGCGCGACGGGATGCTGATCATGATCGACGACGACCGTCTCAAGCTCAATCCGGCGGAAAAGCCCCAGACCCGAAAGGTCCGGTTCCGCACTCTGGGATGCTACCCGCTGACCGGCGCGCTGGAATCGGATGCAGAGACGCTTGAGGACATTGTCGGCGAGATGCTGATCGTACGCACCTCCGAACGCCAGGGACGGCTGATCGACCGGGATGAGTCGGGCTCGATGGAAAAGAAGAAAAGAGAAGGTTACTTCTGATGCAAAATCCAACGGTTCCAGATCTGGCGGGCGGCGTTACGGCCTATCTCAACCGTCAGGAAAACAAGTCGCTGCTGCGATTCATCACCTGTGGCTCGGTGGATGACGGCAAATCCACCCTGATCGGCCGGCTGCTCTACGACACCAAGATGATTTTCGAAGACCAGCTGGCTGCGCTGGAAAGCGACAGCCGCAAGCACGGGACAGTTGGCGAAGACATCGATTTCGCCCTGCTGGTCGATGGGCTGGAAGCCGAACGCGAACAGGGCATCACCATCGATGTCGCCTACAGTTTCTTCGCCACGGAAAAGCGCAAGTTCATCGTCGCCGACACGCCGGGGCATGAGGAATACACCTGCAACATGGCGACCGGCGCCTCGACAGCCGACCTGGCCGTCTTGCTAATCGATGCCCGCAAGGGCGTACTCGAGCAGACCCGGCGCCACTCCCACATCGTGTCACTACTGGGGATTCGCCAGATCGTGCTGGCGATCAACAAGATTGATCTGGTGGACCATGACCAGGCCGTTTTCGACCGCATCGTCGCAGAGTACCGCACTTTCGCCGAAACCCTTGGCTTTGATGACATCCGCGCCATCCCGATCTCCGCGCGATTTGGCGACAATGTGTCGATCCCGTCGAAGGCGATGACCTGGTACGATGGGCCGACGCTGATCGAGCATCTGGAAAGCGTGGTTCTGCCGGACAGCGCAGCCGAGCTTCCATTCCGGTTTCCGGTTCAGCTCGTCGTCCGCCCGCATCTCGACTTCCGCGGGTTTTCCGGTCAGATCTGCTCCGGCAAGATCACTGTCGGCGATCCCTTTGTGGTTGCTAATTCCGGCCAGCCGGGCAGGATCAAATCCATCGTGACGGCCAGCGGCGAACTGCCCTCGGCCCGCGAGGGACAGGCCGTGACGCTGGTGCTGGATGGCGAAGTCGATGTGTCCCGCGGCTCCATGCTGTCGGCCCCGGACGCACGGCCGCTAGTCAGCGATCAGTTCCAGGCGCACGTGATCTGGTTCGACCGGCATGCCCTGTTGCCAGGGCGAAGCTATATTTTGCGTAGCGAAACCATGTCGACGCCAGCCAGCGTGACAACGCTCAAGCACAAGATTGACGTCAATTCACTGGTGCTCGAGGCCGCCACGCATCTTAACCGCAATGAGATCGGCGTGTGCAACATTTCCACCCAGACGCCGATCGCCTTTGATGCCTATCGCGACAACCGGGCGACCGGCAATTTCATCCTGATCGACCGGATGACCAACGCCACGGTCGGCGCCGGCATGATTGATCATGCGCTTCGCCGGGCCGACAATGTGCATCGGCAGAACATTGACATCACCCGCGAGGCGCGCAGTGCGCTCAAGCAACAGATGCCGACGGTTCTCTGGTTTACCGGCCTCTCGGGCTCAGGCAAGTCAACCATCGCCAATCTGGTCGAAAAGCAGCTCCACACGCTCGGGCGCCACACCATGATGCTTGATGGCGACAATGTGCGACACGGGCTCAACCGCGACCTGGGTTTTACCCAGGAAGACCGGGTCGAGAATATTCGCCGTGTCGCCGAAGTGGCGCGGCTGATGAGCGACGCTGGCATGATCGTGCTGGTCTCGTTCATTTCTCCGTTCCGCTCGGAACGCAGGATGGCACGCGAGATTATGGCGCCCGGTGAATTTCTCGAGGTTTTCGTCGACACGCCCCTTGAGGAATGCGCCCGGCGCGATCCCAAGGGGCTGTACAAGAAGGCGATGTCCGGAAACCTGGTAAATTTCACAGGCATCTCCTCTCCCTACGAGGCGCCCGAGAAACCCGATATTCACCTTAAAACCGTGGACGACAATGCAGAGGCGTTGGCCAAGCTGGTTGTCGATCGGCTCAACCGAGATTTCAGCTAAAGCGAGTCGCATCTTTTGAGATTCGGGATTGAACGAAGCCGCTATCGCGGCATATGTGGCGTCTGATTTGCCAATATCTCTGCTGTTTTGAAGGATTGGGTTGTTTCCCCAACCTTCAAACAGGAGATGATGATGACCGAGATAAGCCCCCTGCGCCGGCGGATGATCGATGATATGACGATCCGCAACTTGTCGCCTGCGACACAGCGCTCCTACCTTCATGCAGTGACGAAGTTCTCGCGGTATTTCGGCCGATCGCCTGACCGCTGCGGACTGGAAGATGTTCGCGCCTTTCAGGTTCATCTGGTGTCATCGGGCATTTCATGGCCAGCCTTGAACCAGACGGTCTGCGCCCTCCGTTTCTTCTATGGCGTCACGCTTGACCATCACGAGATACCAGAACGTATTGCCTATGCCCGAACGCCAGCCAAGCTGCCAACTATTCTGAACGACGGCGAGATCGTCCGGTTTCTTGAAGCAGTTCCGAGCCTGAAGACGCGCACGGCGCTGACGACAGCCTATGCGGCAGGATTGCGGGCCTCCGAGACGGTCCATCTGAAGGTCAGCAATATCGACGGCGAACGCGGTGTCATACGGGTTGAGCATGGCAAAGGCGGCAAGGACAGGAATGTTATGCTGTCAGCGCAGCTACTCAGTATCCTGCGGGTTCACTGGAAGCTGGCGCGGCCGCAAGTCTGGCTGTTTCCGGGCCGAGAAGGAACCAAACCCATCGACGTTCAGGTTCTGCATTCGGCCTGTCGTTCTGCGCGTATCGCCGCCGGCATCGACAAACGGGTGACGGTGCATACGCTTCGCCACAGCTTTGCCACCCATCTGCTGGAAAGCGGCACCGACATCCGCATCATCCAGGTGCTACTGGGCCACAACAATCTGTCCACCACTGCGCGCTACACGAAGGTGTCCAACGCCCTGATCCGCAGCACAACCAGCCCGCTCGACCGTCTGACGCTGGAGGTTGTGCCGCCGGGCTGAGGATACCTCGCCATGGTGTCGGGGCTTGAGGTAGCGGATATATTCCGCCGCTACGGGGAACTTTACCGTCAAACACACGACGGTCATCTCGGACGTGTCGAGCGTCGCGTCATGAGTGCGGTCGAGATGTGCCGGACCGCTCGCCTGGGCGGGCATGTCCAGCAATGTCAGGACTGCGACACCGTCCGCATTGCCTATAATTCCTGCCGCAATAGGCATTGCCCAAAATGCCAAGGCCAGGCCAGCCGTGATTGGCTTGCCGCCAGACAGGCAGACCTTCTGCCCGTCGGCTATTTCCATCTCGTCTTCACCCTGCCGCAACAGATCGCCGCGATCGCCTTTCAGAACAAGGAGAAGGTCTACACGATCCTGTTTCGTGCCGTCGCCGAGACACTGCGCAGGATTGCTGCCGATCCCAGACATCTGGGTGCCGAGATCGGCTTCATCGCCGTGCTGCACTCCTGGGGCCAGAATCTCCACTATCATCCACATCTCCATTGCATCGTTCCAGGCGGCGGATTGTCATTCGACCAGTCTCGCTGGGTTGCCTGCCGGAAGAGCTTCTTCCTGCCCGTGCGGGTTCTGTCACGGCTGTTTCGGCGGTTGTTTCTGGAAGAACTCAAGCAGGTCTACGATCAGGGTCAGCTTCGGTTCTTCGGCGATATCGCGGGTCTGGCCGATCCCGCTGCATTCAATCGCACCATTAAACACATGCGGCGCATCGACAGGGTGGTCTATGCCAAGCCCCCATTTGCGGGACCCAAACAGGTACTGGCCTATCTCGGACGCTACACACACCGTATCACAATCTCCAATTCCCGCCTCGTCAACATCGATGGTGATCGTGTCACGTTCCGATGGAAGGATTATCGCCACGGCAGCAAACAGAATGTTATGACGCTCGATGCCGATGAGTTCATCCGCCGTTTCCTGCTTCACACCCTGCCAGAGGGCCTCCACCGCATGCGTCATTATGGACTTCTTGCCAATGGTCATCGGCAGCAAAAGCTGGACCGATGTCGCAGGCTGCTCAACGTCCGGCCGCCGGAGCCGTCGGTCGAAGAACCGGATGCAAAGCCACCACCATTGGCGCACCGCTGCCCCTGTTGTGGTGGAACAATGTCGATCATCGGCGCGCGGAACCCGTCCAAGCCAACCTGCCGGCCAGCATGGAACGACAGCTCATGAACATATCAGGCGCGGCTTCATTCCAACGATCAGCGTCGGCATGCCGAGCAGCCGCGAGCCTAATGCTTTGGCCAATCGTGCCTGCGCGACGCACGGCGCAACAGCACCCAAGGTTCGATCGATGCAAACCAGCAGACAGAGCCATCAAAAATACCGAAAATATCAGCCAGAATCGCCGTCCATACTTGGTCAAGAGTTCCGGCGAGGGGCCACCCTGCCAAACGCCATCCACCGCTTCAGCTAAATCCCCATAGTGCCAAACAACCCGCGCCTTCGTTCAATCCGGCTTCAATGAGGTCCGGCCCGTGAACGTGGCACGCTCGGCACACGGACCTCACAGAAACCTCCAGATTCCCTGACTGATTGATTTGTGATTCACTTTGCCCATGGAAGGAGAACCGCCATGGGTAAGCCGCATCCGGTTGAGTTGCGTGCGCGTGTCGTTGGGTTTGTAGAAGAAGGCAACAGTCATCGGGAGCCGACCCGGCATTTCCGGGTGTCGCCGAGATTTGTCAACAACATGATGATCCTGCATCGCGCCACCGGCTCGCTTGCGCCACAAAGGCAGGGCCATCCGCCAGGCGGCAAGCTGACGGCGCATGGCGAATGGATTGAGGCCCGTGTCGCCGCGAATGGGGAGGTGACGCTCGATGAGCTCTGCATCGAACTTGCCGGGCGCGGCGTTGATGTGGACCGCTCGACGGTCGGCCGGTTTCTCAACCGGCTTGGGCTGAGAGCGGCGGTGAGAAAGTCTGCCACGGTAGCGGGTCGCCCGTGAATTTCCCTGAATTCAGTTTTATGCAGCGATGGCTTGCTGATGATCGACGGGGGCCTGGGGCAGTCGGCTGAGGATGGTTGCGACCAGAAGCGCAAAAAGAAGCCTTATCCATCGGGCCAGGAGACGCATGTTGTGACCGGCGGCGGTCAGGATGGCATTGATCACATCGCCTTCGGCTCCAGCGAGGTGGTTTCGTTCTAGCAAACCGTCATCTTTGAGATGGCCGATAACCGGCTCAATGGCACTGCGTCGTCGCATTTCACGTCGGATGGTGGGTGATGTTATCCCGCGTGTATGGGAGATTGTGATGTCGAGGTCATCACGCTTGATCTTGTGGCCACGATATCCACGGTCAACATAGACACGGGCGACCGACGTTCCAGTCAGGCGGGCTACCTGGTCGATCTGTCCTGCCAGGCTGTGGCCGTCGTAGGGATTGCCGGGCAACACCATGGCCCCGAGAACGAACTGACCACCCTTGCATCGTTCATTTGTCGTCGCGATGGAGGTCTTGCAGCCGAACTCATAGCGGGTGCGGGCCTTGCCCTTGCCAATACATTCAACCTCTGGCGCATGGAATGCGTAGAGCTTGTTCTTGTCGCCGGACTGCTGGCCCAGGATTCGCTCTGCCCGTTCCAGCACGATTGCAAACACTGTCTCCAGGGTTGGGTCCGAGCCGATCTTGCGGCGGATATCTCGGATCAATCGCCCCAGCCAGGTGCGCATTTTCTTCAGTCAACGCAGGCCCTGCTTGTGGCCACCGGTGTGTAACAGACGCGCAACCTCGCGCCGTGCCCTGGTTGCCAGCCTAATGAATGACTGGCGCAGGCCGATCCCATGGCGCTTGGCTAGCCGGTTCAACCATTCGATGGCCCGTAGGATCAGATGGCTGTCCGTTGGATGTGCGACGGCCTTGGTTTGCACGGTGGTGTCAACGGTGATGCGTTCAAGATGGCGTTGGCTGACGGCCTTGGTCTTGATCGCAACTGCGACAGTTTCAGCCAGCAGGAGTTCCAGATCATCTGTCCCGATCCGTCTGCGCCAGCGGGTCATCGACGAACGATCAAATGGCAATCGATGCTGGAAATGGCTCTCCCCACAGAAGGCCTGAAAGTATGGGTTCTCCAGCCAGGCTGCACAGGTCTCCTCGTCCGATAGCCCCTTCATGTGTTTGAGCAAGTGAAGGCCCGTCATCAACCGCGTCCGAAGCCCACGTCGTCCCTTGTGCTCGTGATAGAATGGACCGAACGCGTCATCAAAACGGTCCCAGTCAATCATCTGTGCAAGCTTGAGAAGCTCGTGTTCGGGATCAAGGATCGCTTCCAGCGAACTCCGGAACAGTTCATCAGACAGGGTTTGAGGTTTGTTCGGACGCATTGCCATCTCACGCGTTGTTTGGACCTGATGAGAGTGGACTATGATCCGGCATCGAAGGGAATCCCCTACATGCGGGTGCGCAGGAAATCGCAAGGTATTGGATAGCCAAGGCACAAAACCTTGCGATTTCCAATACTTCGAAATCTGCAATAAGGAAGCCTCTTCAGAGGCTTATCGGAAAATCGCAGGTGACTAGCGGCGGGATAGTCCCGCTTCGACGGAGTAAAACTCGGCCACCTATTTATCCTTCTGTGACGAACGCAGGAGGGCTAAGGGATCTATACCGTGGAACTTTATCTGAAGGACCGTCTGGCTTGTTCTGGAGGAATGAGCCGGCGTCAGGCTGCAAAGCATTTCAACCTATCGCGCGACAGCGTGGCCAAGATGATGGCGTATTCAACACCGCCGGGCTACCAGCGTCAGTCACCGGTCCGGCGGCCGAAGCTGGACGCGTTCGTGTCGACAATCGATCACTGGCTCGATAAAGACATAAAGCTGCCGCGCAAGCAGCGCCATACGGCCAAGCGCGTGTTTGACCGGCTTCGAGACGAGCGCGGGTTTACCGGCGGCTACACGATCATCAAGGATTACATGCGCGAGCGCGAGCAACGCCGCCAGGAGGTGTTCGTGCCGCTGTCGCATGCGCGGGGGCATGGGCAGGCTGATTTCGGCGAGGCAATGGTGGTGATCGGCGGCGTGGAGCGGAAGGCGCACTTCTTCGTGCTTGATCTGCCCCACAGCGACGGTTGCTATGTGCGGGCCTATCCGGCGGCGGTGTCGGAGGCCTGGGTGGACGGTCACGTCCATGCGTTCGCTTTCTTTGGGGCCGTGCCGCAATCGATCGTCTACGACAATGATCGCTGCCTGGTGGCCAAGATCCTGCCCGACGGCACGCGCAAGCGCGCTACGCTGAGCGGCTTTCTTTCCCACCACCTGATCCGGGATCGCTACGCCCGCCCTGGCAAGGGCAACGACAAGGGAAGCGTCGAAGGGCTTGTTGGCTATGCCCGGCGCAACTTCATGGTGCCAATCCCAGAGTTTGCGACGTGGGAAGCGTTCAACGCCTGGCTGGAGGAGCAATGCCGCAAGCGCCAGCGCGACAGGCTGCGCGGCGAGAGCGAGACGATAAGAGAACGGCTACTGCGCGATGTGGCCGCCATGCGCGCGCTAGCGGCGTCGCCCTTTGATGCCTGTGACCAGGCCAGCGCCAAGGTAACGGCCCAGTCGCTTGTGCGCTACAAGACCAACGACTATTCCGTCCCGGTCGCCTATGGCCGGCGAGAGTATGTGCAGGTGCTTCGTCTGCTGGAAAGCTTCGAACTCGCCGACCTCCATGCGGCGGTGAAGCAGGCCATCCAGCTTGGAGCGATCGGCTTCGACGCCGTCAAGCATCTGATCCTGTGCCGGGTGGAACGCCGGCCACCGCGGCTGGATCTGTCCATCTATCCCTATCTGCCACGGGCGACGGTCGAGACGACCTCGGCGAAGGCGTATATGCGCCTTCTCTCGACGAACGCAGGAGAAGCGGCATGAGCACCGAAGCGCCAGATGCGCCCTCTGGAATCCTGCTCTCCCATTATCTCAAAACCCTCAAGCTGCCGAGTTTCTAGCGCGATTACCAGAAGCTGGCTCGGCTATGTGCCACCGAGGGCGTCGATCATGTCGGATACCTCACCCGGCTTGCCGAGCGGGAGATGATCGAACGTGATCGGCGCAAGGTCGAGCGCCGCATCAAAGCGGCAAGGTTCCCGGTCGTCAAAAGTCTGGACAGCTTCGACTTCACTGCTATTTCGAAGCTCAACAAGATGCGGGTGCTGGAGCTCGCGCGTTGCGAATGGATCGAGCGCCGCGAGAATGTCATAGCGCTTGGGCCCAGCGGCACGGGCAAGACCCATGTAGCGCTCGGTCTTGGCCTGGCCGCCTGCCAGAAGGGCCTATCGGTCGGCTTCACCACGGCCGCCGCACTTGTCAGCGAGATGATGGAGGCTCGCGACGAGCGGCGTCTGCTACGGCTCCAGAAACAGATGGGCGGCTACCAGCTTCTCATTATCGATGAGCTGGGCTTTGTGCCGCTATCCAAAACCGGCGCGGAATTGCTGTTCGAGTTGATCTCGCAACGATATGAGCGAGGCGCGACCCTGATTACGAGCAACCTTCCCTTTGACGAATGGACGGAGACTCTCGGGTCCGAGCGACTGACTGGCGCACTGCTGGATCGTATCACCCACCATGTCAGCATCCTCGAAATGAACGGCGACAGCTATCGTCTCGCCCAAAGCCGAGCCCGAAAGGCCGGCTGAAACCCTCTCAGAAAATAGCCGACTTTTACACCGCCGCGTGGCCGGATTCTACTTCGGCGTTGACAGCTTGAGCTGAGTCATAAAAAAAAAGCCTCAAGGCAAGCGAACAGTTGCGGCCGGAGATCGCCCACGCCCGTGATCTCTGGATCGAACGACGCTGGCGCTTCTTCAACAAGGCATTGGCGCGGCTGATCTTTATCGATGAAACATCGACCAACACCAAGCTGACCAAACGCACCGGGTGGTCAGCCAAAGGTCAGCGCTTCAACGCCTATACACCGTTCGGAGCGTGGAAAACGCAGACCTTCATCGCCGGCTTGCGCAGTCACGGACTGACTGCGCCATGGATCGTCAACGCTCCCATGAACGGTCGCATCTTCGAGACCTGGGTCGAAACCCAGCTGGCTCCAACCTTGTCAAAAGGCGACATCGTCATCCTCGACAATGTCGCCTTCCACAAAAGCGAGCGGGCAGAACAAATGGTCAGGGCAAAAGGCGCCAGGCTCCTCTTCCTGCCGCCCTACAGCCCCGACCTCAATCCCATCGAGATGGCCTTTTCAAAGCTCAAGGCGCTGCTGCGAAAGCACGCTGCCCGCAGCTTCGACGCCATCAGCACGGCGCTCGGCGAGATCGTAGACCTCTTCTCTGTCACAGAATGTCAAAACTTCTTAAAGGCTGCAGGCTATGAGGCACAATAGATGCGACGCGCTATATCGTCTCGCCCAAAGCCGAGCCCGAAAGGCCGGCTGAAACCCTCTCAGAAAATCGCCGCGGTTTTACGCCGCCATCTGGCCAGTTTTTACTCCGCCGTTGACACTGCTGACGCCAGATGGATTGTCTATAGCAAAAGTCTCTTCAGTCTGTCTTGCCCGAGCGGGTAAAGCGCATCAAGAGTGCGGATACACTCATAGTCACGTGCGAAAAACCGTTTAAGATTTCGGCGAGCCTGCGGGGACAGTCTCATGTTGGTTTCCGCAAGATCGGACTCATTCCTGTTCATGTGGACTGCATCGTCGACACCAAGCATCTCCTGCATATCTTGCTGAAGGGTCTCCTGCGTAAACACCGAGAAAATCTGATCGGGCCGCACGGAGCGCATCAAGGGGTCCAGATAGTAGAAAATGTCCTGACTGAAATGGACAATTTTCAACATGTCTCCAATGGCCTCGATGCAGAATTCACCGTCACGAATCAATCTTTCTGCCATTGTGTTTAGATCATTATATTTTTCCAGGACCTCAAATTCACCAGCAAATCTGAATTCCTGATCTTTGGATTTCACTACCTTTTCGTAACGCCATGCAAAAGCGGAGCTCAGTCGGTCAATCGGATTTCTGAGAACGATGAGGTACCGCGCTTTTTTTTGGTAGTGGGGCGGACGAATGTGGATCCGCTTGATGCGCGAGAACCTTTCTTTGACCACGTGGCTGATTGCGAGCGCGTCCGCTACCGTATAGCCACCGCATTTCCCGATATGCACAAACGTCAGTTCACTCGGATCCCCGTCCGTGTATTTCTCATCGCAAATTACACGTAAACGTTCTTCGCGATCAACGGCAACGAACCGGAAATACTTCGAAGCGTCTCCGGCATCTGACGTTTCGGCCGAAGCATCGTCGTGTTCACCGTCCGTTCGTTTCGGAGGCGGCTCGTCAAGGTCCGATGCAATGGTGACCGAGGGGTGACGCTCCATGGTGTTTGTCGAGTTCTACCTAATCAAGGTTTGGGTGATATCCGCGATGCCGCATGCAATCCGGTCCAGTTCCCGCGCTATCGCGCGAACCTTCTTCGACCTTATGTAGAGATGGACGCTATTGGAGCCTTGATCGCTTTGCAAGTCGTCATTGATTTGAAACTGATGTTCCAAGTCCTCCAGGAGGTATTTCTGGCCGGTGGACGATGCATGGTTGAAGTTGCTGTCAGGCTGTGATCCGTTTGCCAAGAAGTTCCAAAGTGCCCATTGCTCTGGCGTGAGTATGGCCATTTCGGCCGGTTGATGCCGTGAACGTTGTAATGACCTGTCGATGAAAACCGAGGGGTCAGTCGGTGCACGCAGTTCCTTGGCTCCAAGATCGGACAATTGAGCGACCAGTTTCTTCAGCGCTGTTTGTGGATCAGCAATCAGCTCATGGTAGGACACCGTTGCGCAAACACGATCTTTCATCGCTTCGATGGCGCTCAAATTGTATTTTTCCCAAAGCGCCACACCATGCTGCAACGATATCCTGTTTCTGGTTCGGAGGGATTTGGCGACGTCAATCGGGTTGCGGTATACGAATACGCAAATGGCGCTGGGCACCAAATCGATCAGCAATGGCAATAACAGACAAAGCCTCGGTTCCTTTACGACCCACGTGCTTTCCTGAGACATCTGGCCAACCAGCCGCGTGAATGCTGCGCGCTGCTGGTCGAGCGTTTGCCGTGCGACGGCATCTCTCGAGAAGCCGGAAACCTTCCACCAGTCTGCTTCAGCCGCTTGCAGCAGGGTGTCGCAGATTTTCCGCAAATCACGGCGCTCAAAAAAACCATGGGGGTTCTCAGCGCTTGAGCCTGTCAAATCACCATCCGCCCCTACGGCAGCTCCACAGGCATGGAGTGCACCGGTCAGTGCAGACGTCCCAGACCGGTGCATGCCAACAACGATCAAGCAGCTGCCGTTTTCCAAATCCCGAACTTTCTGCTTTTCAAGCGTGAAAACCTACATGGCGGTCTATTCACTGCTTTCATGTATTGCCTTGTGACGTTCAGCCAAGACCTGCTATTTGCCCAATATATTCAAATTCTAAGCACTAGGCAAGTCGATACATATGAACCTACGGTCACCTCGACAAGTCTGCTGGAACGTTTTCATTTTATCGCTACTGAACGACTACCGGCTTGCGCCGGTAGGATCGACGACGTGCTTTTCCAGGTACTGAAGTACCACGTCTTCGGTGATGGCGCCGTTTGTGGTCGAAAAGTACCCCCTACCCCAAAACCGTTGCCCCCAATAGCGTTTCTTCAATGCGGGGAACTCCCGCTGTATCAGAAATGAGGATCGGCCTTTAACCTTGCGCATGAAGTCGCTGATGGAGAGCTTGGGCGGGATTGAGACAAACATATGGACGTGGTCGGCAGACACAACACCGCTGATAATATCGACACCGTTTTCACGACAAACGCGGCGGATGATTTCACGTATGCGCCTTTGGATATCGCCTCGAAGAACCTTGAAGCGATACTTTGTCGACCAGACGACGTGATAACGGTGATAGAAAATGCAATGCTTGCCAGTATCATAGTGCATGATCATCCTCTCCAGAAATATGAACCTGAAGCCCATTCGGGCGGTTCATATTTCTGGAGAGGATGATCATTCTTCTTGCGTTCACGCTGAAGCGCTCCCGTCTGAAGACGGGGGGTTTACTCCAATGCGTGGATACTAAATAGATGGGATGGTTGCTGCCCTCTCCCAACGGCATCGTGATGTGCCAAGATCGTGCTGCTGAAAGCAACAAAACGGAGAGGACGGCAAGATGAAGGATATGATGATTGGTGTGGATCTGGCGGCTTTTCAGGTTGTTGAAGCCCGGCCTAGCTTTCCTGCGATCTCCAACATTCAGGCGGTCAGCTCAGTGGCATAGTCTGCCCAAAGGTTGAAGGCATCGGATCTCGCACGGCGATAGGATTGTGCGTTCAGGCGGTGGCGTTTTGGGCGAAAGATGCTGGCAGTCTGGTCGTGCACGGATAAAAAGCGCTGTGCCTGGCGCGGGGATTTGAACCGGCCCATAATTTTTTCGCGCCTTCGAGTGTGCCTGTGGGAGGCCTCGCCTCGGTTGTTCAGTCCCTTGTGTTGGCGGTGTTCGAGGCCGGGTGCGATCTCAGTCTTGGCGGCACCATAGGACCTCAGCTTGTCGGTCACCATGACGCGCAGCTTGTCGGTGATCATCACACGCGGCGAACGGCCTTGCCCTTTCAGGATCTTGCGCATCAAACGTTTCGCAGCCTTGGCATTGCGGCGACTTTGCACCAGCACGTCGAGAACAAAGCCGTCCTGATCGACGGCCCGCCAAAGCCAGTGTTTCTTTCCACCAATGGTGATGACAACCTCATCAAGATACCATTTGTCGCCGAGTCTGCCGGCAGATCGCCTCCGGATATCATTGGCAAAGTGTCTACCGAATTTCTCAGCCCAAAGTCCAACGGTCTGATGAGAGACGATGACACCACGCGCTGCCAGCAGATCCTCGACCATCCGCAGGCTGAGCGGAAACCGGAAATAGAGCCAAACGGCATGGGCAATCACCTCCGCTGGAAATCGATGGCGACGATAAAGAGGATCACGCGTAAATCTGGTCATTCCGCCAGATCCCACATTTTGATCGATGTCCGGTTAACGTTACAGTGCCTGTTTATCTGATCGTGGGCTGACAGGAAGCGCTGCGCTTGACGAGGCGATTTGAACCGCCCCATGATCATCTCTCGCTTCCTGGTCTGGCGGTGTGCATTTTCAATTCTGTTATTCAGGCCCTTGTGGGCTCGATGATCAGCATCCGGGGCCAGATTTTGTATCGGATTGATGTAGCTGTGCAGCTTGTCCGTCACGACGACACTCGGTTCACCGAATTGCTTGACCAGTTTGGAAAAAAAGCGCTTGGCAGCCTTGGTGTTGCGGCGAGCTTGAACCAGAATGTCGAGTACGTCACCATCGGCGTCAATGGCCCGCCAGAGCCAGAATTTCTTTCCACTGATCGTGATGACGGCCTCATCCATATGCCACTTATCGCTCGGCTTGGGCCGGTCTCTGCGAATGCAGTCGGCAAAATGTCGGCCAAAGCGCTTGATCCAGAGTCGAACCGATTCCCTGCTCACGATAACACCGCGTTCAGCAAGCAGGTCTTCCACATCGGCCGTGCTTAGAGCAAACCGATGATAGGCCCAGACGGCGTAGGCGACAACTTCACGCGGAAAACGAAACCCCTTCAAACGAGGAAAAGTGCTCGGTAAATTCATGTCGCCTAGATAGAGGAAACGCCGGGGTCAAACAACTTGGCAATACCAAAGCGACAGCTATAGCGCCGCCTTGAAGGAGCTTGCGCCGGGAATAGAACATCGCAGTCACAAGGGTCTCAACAATCGATCCGAAGGGTCGCATCGCCCCACCCGACGACGAGAAAAGACCATGGGTCGTTTCAAATCACCCCGCCAAGCACAGCGGTTCTTATCCGTCCATGACCAGATCCAAACCGTCTTCCGCCCTCGCCGCCACACCCTTTAAGCCGCCTGCTACCGTCAGTCCAGAGACAACGCCCATTGGATCTGGGACGACATCACGCGTGAGCTGAGGGCTGCTTGAGATCCAGCGACAGGCTATCGTTGCGAAGGTCGCCGACAACTTGACGACCCCTGCACAACTTCAATGTAGTTTCAATCGCCAGATCAGAGTAACGCGGCTGGCCTCCCCTCGTCTTACGTCGTGGAGCGCCCAGCCGCTAAGCGCTTCCGGCGTTACCCAAAGAGTCAAACTACCGCAGCGGCGAAGGCCCGCCTCATACTGCGGCCAGTTCGTTACCTTGAACTTCATCTTGCCATGTGATGGCGGCGGGTGGCGTTATGTTTGTGCGGCATGCTGGACCAATCATGCTATTTTCGATCCCCGCCGCATAGACGCAAAAAGGTTGAAATCTCATCCGCGCACCAACGCCCCGCCAAACTAGATGTGACGCCAAGCCTTAAAGCGGTCTTTTCAGCCATCGTGACAGCACGCCGATGATCCCTTCGCGGAATACCAGCACCCCAATGACGAAAATCACACCCTGAATAACCGTGACCCATGCACCGAAGGTTGCCAGGTAGTTCTGCATCGTCACAATGATGGCCGCACCGACGAGCGGCCCGAATATCGTGCCCATGCCACCCAGCAGGGTCATCAGCACGACCTCGCCTGACATCGACCAATGCACATCCGTGAGCGAGGCCAGTTGGAACACCTGGCTCTTGGTGGCGCCGGCCAGGCCGGCCATTGTCGCCGACAAGGTGAAAACAATCAGTTTGTAGCGGTTCACGTCATAGCCCAGCGAAATGGCGCGCGGTTCATTTTCGCGGATCGCTTTGAGAACCTGGCCGAAAGGCGAATGCACGATCCGGTAGAGCATCAGGATGCCGCCGAATGTCACCACCAGCACGAAGAAATACAGCGCGATATTGTCGGCCAGCGGGATCAATCCGAACAGGTCGCCGCGCGGCACGCTCTGAATTCCGTCCTCGCCGCCGGTGAATTCCGCCTGCAGCGCGACAAAATACACCATCTGCGCAAAGGCCAGCGTGACCATGGCGAAATAGATGCCCTGCCTGCGGATAGCCAGCGAACCGATGGCAAAGCCCAGCACACCCGCCGCCGCAGCGCCGCACAGCACAGACAGTTCCGGGGTCAGGCCCCAGACCTTCGCGGCATGGGCAGCAACATAGCTTGCTCCGCCGAAATAGGCCGCATGGCCGAACGACAACAGCCCGCCAAAGCCCAGCAACAGGTTGAAGGCCGCTGCGAACAGTGCAAAGCACATCACCTTCATCGCGAAGATCGGATAGACAAAAAACGGCAGCGCGATCAACGCGGCGAGCATGACGGCAAAGATGGCTTTGTGCAGTGTCGGCATGCCGGCGGTTTGCACCACGGGCGCAGCATCGGTTGTCTTGTCTTGCATAGCCATCAGGCGGGCCTCCCAAACAGCCCTTCAGGCTTGATCATCAGGACGATTGCCATGATGACGAAAATCACGACGGCCGATCCTTCGGGATAGAATACGCGGGTCAGGCCCTCGATGATGCCGAGCATATAACCCGTCAGAATCGCGCCCATGATCGACCCCATGCCACCAATCACCACCACCGCAAAGACGACGATGATCAGCTGCTCACCCATGGTCGGGTTGACCGAATAGATCGGGGCGGCCAGCACGCCTGCGAACCCGGCCAGCGCCACGCCGAACCCGTAGGTCAGCATGATCATCAGCGGCACGTTGACGCCGAAGGCACCGACCAGTACCGGATTTTCCGTCGCCGCGCGCAGATAGGCGCCCAGCCGGGTCTTTTCGATCATGAACCATGTGCCGAAACATACGAAAACAGAGGCGGCGACGACCCATGCGCGATAATTGGGCAGGAACATGAAACCGAGATTGTGTCCGCCAGACAGCAGATCGGGGATTTGATAGGGCAGGCCGGAAATACCGTAATAATTGCGGAACAGACCCTGAATGATAAGCGCCAGACCAAAGGTCAGCAACAAGCCGTAGAGATGGTCAAGATGATAGAGACGCGACAGCATGGTGCGTTCCAGCACGATGCCGAAGGCCCCGACAATCAGTGGTGCCAGAATCAGCGCCGGCCAGTAGCCAATGCCGAGATAGTGGAGCAGCATCCAGGCCACAAAGGCGCCCGCCATGTACAGCGCACCATGAGCAAAATTGATGATGTTCAGCAGTCCGAAGATCACGGCCAAACCGAGCGACAAAACCGCATAAAACGACCCGTTGATCAGCCCCAACAAGAGTTGGCCCAGCAGAACCTGCGGTGGTACTCCCAATAACTCGAACATGTTTTGGCCCTGTTGCGCGGTTTCGTGGAAGACTGTCCGCCCCGCCTGAACAGCGGGGCGGACAGGTTGCCAAGTTTACTGCTTGGTGAAGTCGCACTCGTCCAGCATCGGCAGGAACGCTTCTTCGCCGGTGATGGAGGAGATCTGGTTGTAGAGGTCCCATTCACCTTCCGACTGGTCGGGCGACTTGACTTCGAACAGGTACATGTCGTGAATTGCACGACCGTCGCCCCGCACGGTGACCTTGCCAAAGAGCGGATCGTTGAATTCCATCTCTTTCATCTTGGCGACAACGGCCTTGCCGTCATCCGCACTGCCTACGGCCTCAACGGCGGCTAGATAGGCCATGGTTCCGGAATAGACGCCGGCCTGAACCATTGTCGGCTGCGCGCCGTGGATGTCCACGAACCGCTTGGACCATGTGCGGGTGTCGTCGTTCTGATCCCAGTAGAAGGCTTCGGTCAGCGACAATCCCTGTGCGGTCTGCGCACCCAGTGCATGCACATCGGTGACAAAAAACAGCAGAGCGGCCATTTTCTGACCGGCCTGAGTGATGCCGAATTCCGACGCCTGCTTGATTGCGTTGACGGTATCGCCGCCGGCATTCGCCAGACCGATCACGTCAGCGCCGCTGCCCTGTGCCTGAAGCAGGAAGGACGAGAAATCCTGCGCCGGGAACGGCACGTTGACCTGGCCGACAACTTCGCCGCCATTGTCCTTGACGACCCGGGCGGTGTTTTCCTCAAGCGAGTGGCCAAAAGCATAGTCAGCCGTCAGGAAAAACCATTTCTTGCCGCCTGCCTTGGTCATAGCCGCACCGGTGCCGGTGGCAAGTGCTGCGGTGTCATAGGTCCAGTGGACTGTAGTCGAGCGGCACTGTTCACGGGTCAGCGATGTGGAGCCGGCGCCGGAATCGATCAGAACGCCGTTCTTTTCATTGGTGATGTCAGCTACGGCCAGGGCCACCGACGACGTCGGTACGTCGAGGATCGCGTTCACGCCGTCCACATCATACCATTGACGGGCAATGTTGGAGCCGATGTCTGGTTTGTTCTGGTGATCGGCCGAGATGATTTCGACCTTCATTCCCTTGTCGGCGGCCTTGAAATCCTCAACGGCCATGCGTGCGGCCACGACGGATCCTTCGCCGGACAGGTCGGCATAGATGCCGGAGCGGTCGTTGAGCACGCCGAGCTTGACATTGATATCCTGGGCCAGCGCCGAGGAGCCGGTCATCGCAGCCAGTGCTGCGGAGCAGATAGCGAGTTTCCTGATCATGTTTTTCCTCCTGTTTGCAGCGCGGATGCGCCGCTTGATTGGTGTTTGTTGGTCAGACACCCAGATAGTCGTGGAGTTTCTGAGTGTTCTGTTCAAGCTGGTCGTTGGGGATCATATCCACGACCTTGCCCTGATCGACGATGTAATGCCGGTCGGCGACCGATGCAGCGAAGCGGAAGTTCTGTTCCACCAGCACGATGGTGAACCCTTCGTCCTTCAGTGCAGCGATGGTGCGGCCGATTTGCTGGACGATGACGGGCGCCAGCCCTTCGGTCGGTTCGTCCAGCAGCAGCATCTTGGCACCGGTGCGCAGGATGCGTGCGATCGCCAGCATCTGTTGTTCGCCGCCCGAAAGCTTGGTGCCCTGGCTGCTGGAGCGCCGTTCCTTGAGGTTCGGAAACAAATCGTAGATTCGTTCGATGGACAGGCCACCCTCGGCGATGCGCGGCGGCAGCAGCAGGTTTTCCTCGACACTGAGCGACGAGAAGATGCCGCGTTCCTCGGGACACAGTGCGATGCCCAACCGGGCGATGTGGCGCGGCTGCATGCCGATCAGTTCGGTTCCGGCAAATGTGACGGAGCCGGTCCGCTTGCCCAAAATCCCCATGATCGCGAGCAATGTCGAGGTCTTGCCCGCCCCGTTACGGCCCAGCAGGGTGACAACCTCGCCCTGAGGCACCTCGAAATCGATACCGTGCAGAACATGACTTTCGCCATACCAGCCCTGAAGACCGCTGACCTTTAATAGCACCTTCGCCGCATCAGTCATGGCTCGCTCCGATATAGGCCTCGATCACCGCGGGGGTCTTCGAAATCTCAGCGTAGGTGCCTTCGGCTAGAATCTCACCGCGCGCCAGCACGGTGATGCGGTCCGACAGGTCGGCCACGACCGACAGGTTGTGTTCCACCATGAGC
Source organism: Hoeflea sp. IMCC20628 (assembly GCF_001011155.1). Lineage (NCBI taxonomy): Bacteria > Pseudomonadati > Pseudomonadota > Alphaproteobacteria > Hyphomicrobiales > Rhizobiaceae > Hoeflea > Hoeflea sp. IMCC20628. The sequence goes on along the minus strand of NZ_CP011480.1, from coordinate 75,575 downwards.
ACGGTGCGGTTTTTTGCGATCCGGCGGATCAACTGGGAGATAAGCTCCACATCCTCGCGCCCCATGCCCGCCATCGGTTCGTCCAGCAGCAGCATGTCGGGGCTCAGCGCCAATGTGGTTGCGATCTCGAGCGCGCGCTTGCGACCATAGGGCAGGGCGGCGGCGCGTTCATTGGTGAATTTGGTGAGCCCGACTTCGTCGATATAGCCCTTGGCCTGATCGTCGAATTTCGACAATAGGCGGTCCGACCGCCAGAAGTCATAACTTTCCCCGCGCATACGCTGCAACGCCACTCGCACGTTCTGCAAGACGGACAGATCCGGGAAAATGGCCGAGATCTGAAAAGACCGCACCATGCCCAGCCGCGCGATTTCGGCGGGCTTCATGCGGGTGATGTCCCGGCCCTCGTAAGTGATCGTGCCACGGGTGGGCTGCAGGAACTTGGTCAGCAGATTGAAACAGGTCGTCTTGCCGGCACCGTTCGGGCCGATCAGCGCGTGGATGGTTCCCTTTTCGATCGACAGATCGACGTCGTTCACGGCAACGAAACCCTTGAACTCCTTTGTCAATCCCTTGGCCTGAAGCGCGATTGCCATTCTTCCCCCAACGTCGTCATTCGTCCTCGTGTCACGTGCGCAAGTGCAAGGCCAGGCCGTGTCGATAGATAGGTACCAGCATTTGAATACCGAACTTCCACATGAAACATGAATCAATATTCATGTCAATATTCTGCTCACCGTCTCGGCATCGTCGTCTCTGCGCCTCCGTGCTTTTGTCACGTCGAGGTTGAAGGACCAAACAGCCCTTTCCTGTCGTCCGGTTTGCAAGGGTTGAGCCGACAAAAAGTTGTAGGCTGTTGCTACCGGCGGCATTGCCAGGTTCTTGGACGTCCGCGTTTCGGATAACGAGAGGAAGTTGCCCCCGCGAGCTGAGACAAACGACTTGGCAATGTCGTTTCGCCCCATCGAAGGTGCCAAACTCAACGACGGCATCGCTCACAGCGATCCCAACCAATGCCGCGCCGCTCAATGATGCCTCATCACCTAAATTCAGCCATAGCTCCACCGCGAACCGCACATTCTTCCGTCCTCGCAGCAGCAAAAGTTGATGGACCGGACAGCGGCTGGAGGGCTGGTCCGAATATTGACATGAATATTGATTCATGTTTCATATTTGTACCGTTGTTCGCTTAGGGGAGGAGACCCGATATGAAGATGAAAACGATACTGGCAACCGGTGTGGCCGCAGCAATGCTGGCCGTACCGGCGCTCGCCGAGATCAAGATTGCACATGTTTACGGAAAGACCGGAGCGCTTGAGGCCTATGCAGCCCAGTCGCATAACGGACTGATGCTTGGCCTCGAATACGCCACTGGTGGCACCATGGAGATCGATGGCGAAAAAATCGTCGTGATTGAGAAAGACACCCAGATCAAGCCGGATATCGGCAAGGCCATGCTGGCCGAGGCCTATGGCGATGACGAAGCCGACATCGCTGTCGGACCGGTCAGTTCCGGCGTGGCGCTGGCAATGCTTCCGGTCGCCCAGGAATATGAAAAAATCCTGATCGTCGAACCTGCCGTGGCCGATTCGATCACCGGCGAGAACTGGAACCGGTTCATTTTCCGCACCGGCCGCAACTCCTCGCAGGATGCGATCTCCAACGCTGTCGCCCTGGGTGGCGAAGGCGTGACAATCGCAACGCTGGCGCAGGATTATGCCTTCGGACGCGACGGAGTGGCAGCCTTCCGCGAGGCGCTGGCTGGCTCGGGTGCCAAGATAGCGCTTGAAGAATATGTCCCCACCGACACCACCGACTTCACCGCTGCAGCGGAACGCATCTTCAACGCCATGGGCGATATTGAAGGCAAGAAGAAGCTGTTCATCATCTGGGCCGGCGGCGGAAATCCGATGGGCAAGATCAACGCCATGGATCCCTCGCGCTTCGGCATCGAGATCGCAACCGGCGGCAACATCCTGGCGGCGCTGACGGCCTACAAGGAACTGCCGGGCATGGAAGGTGCGACCTACTATTACTACGAGATTCCGAAAAACCCGGTCAATGACTGGCTGGTCAAGGAACACATGGCCCGCTTCGGCTCGCCGCCTGACTTCTTCACAGCGGGCGGCATGGCAGCCGGCATTGCAGTGGTCGAGGCGATCAAGAAGGCCGGGTCAACCGACACTGAAGCACTTATCACCGCGATGGAAGGCATGGAATGGCAGACGCCAAAGGGCCTGATGCGTTTCCGCAAGGATGACCATCAGGCACTGCAGTCGATGTATCATTTCCGCACCGAGATCCAGGACGGCAAGGACTATGGCGTCCCGGTTCTGGTCCGCGAGATCGGCATTGACGACATGGATATTCCTGTCCGCAACTAAGCCTTAACGCCGCGGACGCCCCTCATGGTGTCCGCGGCATTTTTATCCCCTGCCGATAGGTGCGCGATGACACAGACGCTTCTGGAAACGGACAGCCTGACGGTCCGCTTTGGCGGTCATGTGGCAGTGGACAATGTCACCTGCAGCTTCAAGGCTGGCGAACTCACCGCGATCGTGGGGCCGAATGGCGCAGGCAAGACAACCTATTTCAACTTGATCTCCGGACAGATCACCGCTTCGGCCGGGACCGTGCGGCTGATGGGCGAGGATGTGACACGCGACCCGGTGGCCCAGCGCTGCCGCAAGGGGCTGGGGCGCGCCTTCCAGCTGACCAATCTGTTTCCCAACCTCACGGTGCTCGAAAATGTCCGCCTGGTGATCCAGGCCCGGCGCCGGATGGGCTTCAACCTGTTCTCCATGGCAAGTTCCCACACCGAACTGACTGTCGCGGCGATGGCCGTGCTTGATCGGGTGCGGCTTCACGACCTTCGCGAACAGAAAGTCGGCGGACTCAGCCACGGCAACCAGCGCAAGCTCGAGGTCGCGATCCTGATCGCGCTGGATCCCATGGTTTACATGTTCGATGAACCGACAGCCGGCATGAGCGTCGACGAGGCGCCGGTGGTGCTTGATCTGATTGCCGAACTCAAGGCCGACACCGACCGGACGATCCTGCTGGTCGAGCACAAGATGGATGTCATCCGCTCGCTCGCCGACCGCATCATCGTGTTGCACAATGGCGAGCTTGCCGCTGACGGCGACCCGGCCACGGTGATGGCCTCAGACGTTGTGCAGGAAGCTTACATGGGACGGGACCTCGCAGATGTCTGATCCGATCCTCGAACTCTCCGGCATCCACACCGACATCGCCCAGTATCACATCCTGCAGGGCGTCGATCTGGCGGTGCCGCGCGGCGGCGTGACCATGCTATTGGGGCGCAACGGCGTCGGCAAGACCACAACGCTACGCACCATCATAGGTCACTGGCAGGCGAAATCCGGCAGCCTGCGCTTCAACGGCGCCGACATCACCACCATGCCGACCCCTGCCCGGGCCCGCGCCGGAATAGGTTTTGTGCCGGAAGACATGGGCATCTTTTCCGATCTGACAGTCGAGGAAAACATGATCCTCGCAGCCGCATCCGGCCCGCTTGATCCGGCCCGTATGGAATGGATTTTCGAAGCATTCCCGCCGTTGCGAACATTCTGGCGGTCGGAAGCCGGCAATCTGTCCGGCGGGCAGAAACAGATGCTCTCGATCGCACGCGCCATGGCTGAAGAGCGGCAATTGTACCTGATCGACGAACCCACCAAGGGTCTGGCGCCGGCGATCATCTCGACGATGGCCGGCGCGCTTCGTGACCTGAAGAAGAAGGGCGCGTCGATCCTGCTGGTCGAACAGAATTTTGCCGTCGCCAAGGCGCTCGGCGACACCGCCGCGGTGATGGATGACGGGCGGATCATTTGGGCCGGCCGGATGGCCGAACTCGCAAGCGATGCCGGTCTGCAGGAACGCCTGATGGGCCTGAGCATGGAGGCGCATTGATCATGGCTGCCGCACCCGACCACGCACCGAAATATGCACAACTCTCCCTGCCCGACAGGATCGGAAAGGCGATGCCGTTGCTGCTCGTGCCGGTGCTGGTGGTTCTTGGCTTCCTGTCGATCGGCTCGACATCGAGCTGGCTGACGCTGACGGTTTCTGGTCTGGCGATGGGCATGATGATCTTCATCATGGCCTCCGGCCTGACGCTGGTCTTCGGACTTATGGATGTGATCAATTTCGGCCACGGCGCCTTCATCTCGGTGGGCGCCTATGTCGGCATCTCTGTCCTGGTGGCGCTCGAGAGCTGGACCGGCGTACCGTCGCTGCTGCTCAACGTCGCTGCCGTGCTCGCTGCGGTGGTTGCTGCCATGTGCGTCACCGGCGCGCTGGGCTGGGGCTTCGAACGTGTAATCGTGCGGCCGGTCTATGGCGCGCATCTCAAGCAGATCTTGGTGACCGTCGGCGGTCTTATCGTCATCGAACAGATGATCCATGTGATCTGGGGGCCTGACGAGATCTACCTCACCCGCCCGGAAATGCTCAAGGGTGCCGTCACCTTTGCCGGTGCTGCCATCGAGAAATACCGCTTGCTGGCGGTTGTCTTCGGCCTAGTGCTGTTCGTGGGCATGCGGCTGGTGCTCAAGCGCACCAAGATCGGGCTCATCGTCCGCGCCGGCGTGCAGAATGGCGAGATGGTCGAGGCGCTGGGCTACCGGTTGCGGCTGGTCTTCATCGGCGTGTTTGTCGCAGGTTCCGCGCTCGCCGGTCTGGGCGGCGTCATGTGGGGTCTCTACCAGGAAGTCATCACCGCCGGCATGGGCGAGGAAATGATGATCCTGGTCTTCATCGTCGTCATCATCGGCGGCCTCGGCTCCGTCGAGGGAGCCTTCATCGGCGCGCTGCTGGTCGGGCTGCTGCAGAATTACGTGGCGTTTCTGGAACCCAAGCTGGCGCTGATTTCCAACATTGCCCTGATGACGGCGATACTGATGTGGCGGCCACAGGGCATGATGCCCGTTGTGAAGGCGAAGTAAGATGCTCGCAAACCTGCTCTCCGGCGACCGTCCGCGCTCCCTGATCCTGACCGGCCTGTTGCTTGCCATTCTCGCGGCACTGGCCCTGGCCCCCTTCCTGTTTCCGGGCGTCAGGTCACTCGAAACAGCGGCGCGGATCTGCATCTTCATCGTGCTGGTCGCGAGCTATGATCTTCTGCTCGGCTATTCCGGCATTGTCAGCTTCGCCCATACCATGTTCTTCGGCCTCGGCGCCTATGGCGTGGCGCTGGCCTCCACCCATATGGGCCGCGGCTTCGATGCGCTGATCGTCGGCACCATTGCCGGCGCAGTCGCCGCAGCGATCCTGGCACTGCTGATCGGGCTTTTTTCATTGAGGGTCCGGGCGATCTTCTTTGCCATGATCACGCTGGCTGTCGCCTCCGCCGTGGCCGTGCTTGTCAGCCAGCTTTCCGGCCTGACCGGCGGCGAGGACGGGCTCAACTATTCCATCCCGCGCGAACTCACGCCCGCATTCAAGCTGGGCAAACTGTTCGGCATCTCCATCACCGGCAAGATCCTGAATTACTATCTGGTGTTCTTCGCCTCGCTAGCCCTGTTCCTGCTGCTGCTCCGGATCGTCAACTCGCCGTTCGGGCGGGTGCTCAAGGCAATCCGCGAGAACGATTTCCGTGCCGAGGCGATCGGCTACCGGGTCGTGCTCTACCGCACGCTCGCAACCTGCCTGTCGGCAGCCGTTGCCGCTCTCGCCGGAAGCCTGTTTGCCATCTGGCTGCGCTATGTCGGCCCGGCCACCACCCTGTCCTTCGAGATCATGCTCGATATCCTGCTGATGGTGGTGATCGGCGGCATGGGCACCATGTATGGCGCAGTGATCGGTGTCACCATTTTCGTGCTGGCGCAGAATTACCTGCAAAACCTGATGGGCGTCGCGGCAGGCGCAACCGAGGGGCTGCCGCTGATCCCGCAATTGCTTGATCCCGACCGTTGGCTGTTGTGGCTCGGCGTGCTCTTCATTCTCAGTGTCTATTTCTTTCCAACCGGGATTGTCGGACGTCTAAGGGCGGAAGATTGACTTCCGTGCAGATCATGCCCCGGCGGCGGCCGGTGGTTCTGCTGCACGGCTGGACCATGCGCGGCTCGATCTTCGATCATCTCGTTGCCCGATTGCCGTCAGGGTTTGACTGCCATGCGCCTGACCTTCCCGGACACGGCGCGCAGGCGATGGTCGAGCCATCGCTTTACGCGTCAGCGCGAACGCTGGCCGATCTGCTGGAGGCACAGGACCTGCGCGATGTTGTGCTTGTCGGCTGGTCGATGGGCGCGGCCGTCGTCTGGCAGTATATCGAGCAATTCGGCGCTGACCGGATCGCAGGGCTGATGACCGTGGATATGAGCCCCAAGCTAGGCTGCAACGCGGACTGGCCGCACGGGCTGATCGATCAGGGCGAGAGCGATCTCACCGCCACCACCGAGCGCATGATCTCCGACTGGCGCGGCATGACCGAAGCGATCGCCATCACCATGTCTGCCCAGCGCGATGGCGCACCGGGCTACAGCCGGCAGGATGCGCTTGACCAGATCCTCGCCAATGATCCGGCAAAAATGATTGCCATGTGGGAAGCGCTGGTCGGCATGGACATGAGAGAGCTGATCGGAAATCTGCCCTGCCCGCTGCTGGCAAGCTGCGGTGCACGCAGCCGGGTCTATCCGAAGTCAGCGGCTGAATGGCTGGCGGCTACCGCGCCCCGCGGCCGCATGCACGTATTCGAAAACTCAGGCCATTCCCCACATCTGGAAGAGCCTGAAGCCTTCGCAAAAACGCTCGTCGAGTTTGCCGTCAGCCTCTAGACCCACCCGTTTGCGAACCCTGCTTAGGCAGCCACGTCCTTGGCCTTGACCAGCGAGCGGCCTTCGCAGATCAGCACGCCATTTGCATCCGTGCAGGTGGCCCAGAGGTCGACCAGATGCTTGTCCGGGCGCAGCCGTGTAATTTCCACCTTCGCCGTCAGTTCGGGCTCGGCCGCAGCCGGCGCCAGAAAGCTGAGTTGCTGCTTGAGATAATTCGTACCCGGGCCCGGCAATTCCACACCCAGCAGGTAGGAAAACAGCGCTGCGATCAACGGTTCCGGAATGGTTTCGGGAACACCCGATCCGCTCAATCCGGCGAAGCCTTCCAGATCGGCGCGGCTGTAGCTGCGGCTGATGCTTGCTGATTGTCCCACCTGCATCACGCGACCTCCGTTTCGCCGACCAGAAGCTCCGCACCATCGGCGGATCTCACCGCCCGCACTGACAGGCTGCCCGGACACTCACCTTTGATCACCAGATCAACCGGCTCGCCGGTGTAGCAGGGATTGGGAAACATCATCGTCTGGCCTGTCTGCGAGACATCCGGATGAGCGGCAGTCAACAATCCCCACAGCTTGGTGTAAATGAGCATGCCATGGCTGACCGTGCGCCCGAAGGCGGTGCGCGCCGAAAATTCCGGGTCCACATGGATCGGATTGTCATCGCCGGAAATCTGCGCGAACAGGTCGAAGTCCGCCTGGCTTGGCGTCCACGTAGTTGCAAGTTCGATCTTCATGGCAGCAGGGTCCTCAGCTCCGGTTTGCGGACCTTTCCCGCCGCCGTGCGCGGGAAATCCTGCACCAGCGTTACCTTGACCGGCACCTTGTAGGCGGCCATCCGCTCCCGGCTCCAGCTCCTGAGTTCCGCCGGGTCGAGGGTGGCGCCCGGGCGGGCAATGATGAAGGCCGCACCGACCTCGCCCCATTTGGCGTCCGGCATGCTGATCACCGCTGCTTCCAGCACGTCGGCATGTTCGTTGAGCACCCGCTCGACTTCGGCCGGATAGACGTTCTCGCCGCCGGAAATATACATGTCCTTGATCCGGTCGACGATGAAGATGTAGCCATCCTCATCGCGCCGCCCGACATCGCCCGTGCGCAACCAGCCGTCTTCGGTAAAGGCGTCGCGCGTGGCTCTTTCGTTCAGGTAATACCCCGGCGTGATATTGGGGCCCCTGAGCTGGATCTCGCCGGCGCCCCGCTCGCCGGCCGCAACGCCCTCAAGCCGCATCTCGGTCAGCATCTGCGCCCGGCCGACGGAACCGATCTTCCGCTCGGCATTCTCCGGATCCATCAGGAACACGGTCGGCCCGGTTTCGGTCATGCCCATGCCGTTGAGGACCTTGGCGCCGTGACTGGCAAAAAGCCTGATCAACGGTTCGGGCAGCGGTGCGCCTCCGCAGCCGCAGCGGATCACGCTCCAGTTGATCTCGGCGACATCGGGCAACAGGCTGAAGACCTGATAGATCGCAGGAACGCCGAAGAACTGCGTGATCTTGCCCTGCTTAAGCAGATCGAAAATCTGGCCCGGCTCGAACTTCAGCAAAACCGTCGAGCAGCCGCCCAGCAGAAACAGCGGCAGGGTGTAGAGATTGATACCGGCAGTGTGAAACAGTGGCAGGAAATTGACCGACCGGTCGTCCGCGGTCATCCGCGTGGCCTGGGAAATGTTGACCGCATTGGCCCAGGCCATCTGCGCGGTCTGGATCACCGCCTTTGGCCGGCCTGTCGTTCCCGATGTGAATAGCAGATACCATGGCTGGTCCGGGAGAATTTTCGTCGCGGGCACTGTTGCTCCCGTTTCGATCCATGCGGAGATATCGGTTTCGATGGCAAAATTTCGGATTCCGCAGACACTCCCCACATCCCCGGCCAACTCGGCCTGAGCCGCGTCATGGATGAGCGCCTTGGCACCCACAGGCTCGAGTGTTTCAATCAGTTCAGCCGCCGGCTGCCGCCAGTTGAGAGGGCACAGGATGATGCCGGTTTTCTGACAGGCAAACAGCGTGATGAAGAATTCGACCCGGTTGAGGCACAGAATCGCCAGCCGGTCACCGGAGCACAAACCAGCTTGCCCCAGCCCGGCGGCGACCGCATTGGCTGCGCTGTTGATCTCGGAAAACCGCCACTCCCGCCCGCTGCCCGCTTCGATAAAGGCGATAGAGTTCGGAGAGATCTCGGCGCGCTTAGCGGCCATGTCCGGGATAGTGTCAAACATCGGCCTTGCCTCCAATGCGCTCTAGAAATCGTGACATGCCCAGAGCCGTATCAGGCCGGACGATCCGGTCAAGAAACGCTGCAGTCTCGGCCGCCAGCCGCGCATTGATCCGGGCGCGGCGTGCGTCATCCCAGATCAGGCCCTTGGCCGCCAGCCGGCTGCCCATTTCCCCGTTTGCGGCAAGCTCGGTCGCCATCTCTTCGGGAGTATCTGAAATCGCAGTGGCCAATCCTGCCTCGCACAGCGCAGGAGCGATAAGCCGCCGATCGGACTGAAGCCATTCCAGCGCTTGCCCGGCGCCGATGCGTTCAGGCAGTAGGGCTGTCCAGCCGCCATCGGGCGCAAAGCCGACCTTTGCATAATAAGGCTGCACAAATGCGTCGGGCGCAAGCACTGCAAGATCGGCGGCAAACAGGAGCCCGGCAGACCCGCCGGTGATGGCCCCACGCGCCGCCACCACCACCAGACGCGGCATGGCGATCAGGCGGGCGACGATTGTCTGCAGGCGCAGAACAACCTCGTTGGCATAGGTTGCGGCTTCACCGCTAAGCGATGCAACATGAAAGGCGCGCACATCACCGCCACTTGAAAAATTCGGCCCGCCGCACAGCAGAATGACCTTGGCGTCCTGCGCTTCAGCCCAATCAAGCGCTGAGCCAAGATCTGACAGCAGTCCGGGTTCGAGCGAATTGGCGCGGCCCGCGGCCAGGGTTAACCGCGCGCACAGCGTGCCGTCAGGCAAATGAACCGTTTGGGTGGTGACCCGTGTGGTCATGGCGCGAGGCCATTCCGGATCATCGAGAAGGCTTCGTCGACCACATGATCAATGTCGGATGTATCGCCCCACAGCACATAACGCTCGCCCAGAGTCTTGGCGATGCCCATCAGCGCCCAAGCGCGTACCTCGGCGTCACCGGGCCGCAATTCGCCTGCTGCGGCCGCCTCGTCAAGTTGCACAGCATAGGCCTTGGCGAAATTGGTGAAATAGGCTTTGTAGGCATCAGCATCGATGAAGCGGGCTTCCTCGACGATCCGGTACAGCGACGGGCGCTCGGCGACAAAACGCAAAAATGCTTTCAGTCCGTCACGCTCGGCGTCCAGACGGTTCGGCGCGTCCGCCACCGCTTGGGTGACAACGGCGCGGGTCAGCTGTCCCATTTCCAGTACCAGCTCCCGGAAGACATCCTCCTTGCTGGAAAAATAAATATAGAACGTGCCCAAAGCCGTTTTCGCATGGCGGGTGATGTCGGCGATCGAGGCCGCGGAAAATCCCTGCGCGCCTATCATGGCCTCGGCTGCGCGCAGGATCTGCTCGCGCCGGGCGACGCCTCTTTTGGTTCTCGGGTAAGTGTTGGTCGACATAAAAACATGAATACTTGTTCATGTTGTAATTTGCAAGAGATACGACGGCGGGCGGCGGACTGTTTCAGGCGATAGCTGTCGCCGTTCATGGTCAGGATGCTGACGTGGTGGGTCAACCTGTCAAGCACGGCCCCGGTCAGGCGCTCCGATCCCAGCACCGACATCCAGTCCTCAAACGGTAGTTTGGACGTCGCGATGGTAGAGCCGCGCTCGTAGCGCTGTAAGATAGTCTCGAACGGAAGCTCTGCCCTGTCGATGACAAGGGGACATAGCTGAGTTCATCGATGATCAGCAATTTTGCCGGCTGTGTCGCAAACTTCATTGCTTCCAGCTGGACAGGCGATATTGCAGAGCACGGTCGGAAGAAACGATTGCGCGGGTTGGGCATAATGGTGATAGATTTCAAAGGTGTGCACTACCCGAAGGCCGTGGTCCTGTACGCGGTATTTTTCTATGTTCGCTATGCGGTGTCGTATCGCGACCTTGAAGAGATTAGGGCGGAACATGGTATCGTCGTTGACCATGCGACGCTTAACCGCTGGGTGGTGAAATTCTCGCCTTTGATTGCTGCAAATGCCCAAACCCGGAAGCGGGGAACTGCAAGTTCCTGGCGGATGGACGAGACATACATACGGGTCCGGGGCAAGTGGACTTACCTTTACCGCGCGGTCGATCGGGACGGCCAAACCCTTGATTTCATGCTTTCTGAACGCCGTGCCCTTGCCGCAGCCCGCAGGTTTTTCAAGCAGGCTATTGGCACGAGCGGCGTGCCGGACCGAGTGGTCATCGACAAGAGCGGCGCCAATCTAGCCGGCCTGATGGCAGTGAATGGCACTGTAACGTTAACCGGACATCGATCAAAATGTGGGATTTGGCGGAATGACCAGATTTACGCGTGATCCTCTTTATCGTCGCCATCGATTTCCAGCGGAGGTGATTGCCCATGCCGTTTGGCTCTATTTCCGGTTTCCGCTCAGCCTGCGGATGGTCGAGGATCTGCTGGCAGCGCGTGGTGTCATCGTCTCTCATCAGACCGTTCGACTTTGGGCTGAGAAATTCGGTAGACACTTTGCCAATGATATCCGGAGGCGATCTGCCGGCAGGCTCGGCGACAAATGGTATCTTGATGAGGTTGTCATCACCATTGGTGGAAAGAAACACTGGCTTTGGCGGGCCGTCGATCAGGACGGCTTTGTTCTCGACGTGCTGGTGCAAAGTCGCCGCAATGCCAAGGCTGCGAAACGTTTGATGCGCAAGATCCTGAAAGGGCAAGGCCGTTCGCCGCGTGTGATGATCACCGACAAGCTGCGCTCCTATGGCGCGGCGAAGCGGGAGATCATGCCCGGCGTCGAGCATCGCTCTCACAAGGGATTGAACAATCGGGCGGAGAACTCTCATCAGCCCGTCCGACGACGGGAGAGGATCATGAAGCGCTTCAAGTCAGCGCGACAGCTTCAGTGTTTCGTGTCCATCCACGACCCGATCGCAAACCTCTTTCACATTCCCCGCCACGATATTCTATCCGCCCACCATCGCGAACTGCGAAAAGCAGCCATGAAAACGTGGCACCAAATTGCGCGCCTTCACGCCGCATGAACCAGTGCTTCACGCCCAAATGTTGGTTTCAAGGCGTTAAGTTTACAGTGCCGATCGACGGCTTATTTGGTTCCTCCCGCGACACCTCTCAACGAACGGATGTCGGTTGTCCGCAGGCGAGAATTCGCTTCGAAATAGTAACGCCGCGCCGAGAGCGGCGGTGCAAAATTAGTCCACGGTAGCGGCGGGATAGTCCCGCTTCAGATTCATCTGAAAAAGCGCGGACATCCTCCAACCCAAGACGCTCCGATGATTGACCGAAGTGCCACGAGAATCTACTTTTTTGCATAAAGTGTGGTGCATTTATTCATGTCCAGATGCTTTGAAATAATTTCTACATTCTGTGACGGAAAAGAGATCGCAGATTTCCCCACGATGCGCGGCCCTGGACATTCCCTATCCGATCAGATGGCGGAGGACGCCTTTGTCGGCGTTCCATCGAAAAACCGCTTGTACCGGAATGGCGACATTTCGTGCTGCGGCGCGCGCCCCTGAACCAGGTCAGCGATCACCTTCGCCATGCCCGGCGCAATTCCAAAACCGTGGCCGCTCATGCCGGTGGCAACGATCAGCCCGGGGATCGGGGCGTGATCCACAACGGGCAGCATGTCTGGGGTTACGTCGATCATGCCGGCCCAACTGGCCGTGATCGCCGGTTTGCCGATACTTGGGAAGGCAAGGGCAAATTGATGCTGCAGTCGCGCAATGTCGGCCATATCGGGGTTCGGGTTCAGGATGCGGCAGCGCTCGAATGGCGATTTCTCGGCGCTGCTCCAACGGCGCGGAGTCCGCCACGCGTCGGGATATCCCTGCGGCGCGAAAGGCCGAAGCTTTGTACTGCGAATATCGGCAAGAAATTGCGGCAGGAAGGCGCCCAGATTGCGCACCGCATCAGGGCCGATGAAGAACTTGTGCGATGACCATGCCGTCAGGTTGTAGCCGCCATCTGCCCTGCCCCTGATCGCAAAACGCTCGTCAGCCGCCGCAGCACGCGAAAATCCCTCTGGCAGGGCCTCCGTGGTCGAAACACTGGAGAGCACAGACAATTGACGAAGCCGAACTCCATGGGCCCCCAGAAACAAGGACGACCACGCACCACCTGCCAGAACAACGCGCGCACAGCGAACCGTGCCAGCCTCGGTCACGACCCCAGAGACCTGTCCAGCGGAAAGCTCCAATCCGCGCACGGCGCATCGTTCACGAATGACAACCCCTTCTTCAACTGCCGCACGCGCCAGCAGTGGAACGGTGACGAAGGGTTCCGCCTGACCATCGGACGGAGTGTGCAGCGCACCGATCCAGCCAGCCGCGTTCGGAAACATTGCCTCGGTCTCGCGGCGAGAGAGAAGCCGCGTATCAACCCCGTGTGGCCGCGCCTGGGCCAGCCAGTTCTCGAAGGCGGCCATGCGGGACGCGTCACGGGCCAGATATGTGACGCCGGTCTGTCTGAACCCGATCGCCGCGCGCAGGTTTTGTGGCAGTTCACGCCAGATGCACATTGCATCCATCGCGATCGGTAACTCGGTCAGGTCCCTGCCCTGCTGACGCAGCCAGCCCCAGTTGCGCCCGGACTGTTCGCCCGCCAGCTTGCCCTTCTCGCACAGCAAAACGCGAAGTCCATCGCGGGAAAGTTCCCAAGCGGTCATAAGCCCGATGATGCCGCCACCGATAACCGTGACATCCACAGCTTCCGGCAACGGACCGGTATGGTCCGCTGGTATGCCAAGGGTAATTGGAAAACCATGCATGGTGGATCAGAACCTTGAGATGAGATAAGGAGCAGGATCAACCGACAAGACCCGAGCGGCCACGGTGTCGGCGACCATCTGCGCCGTGATTGCTGAAAGCGTCAGGCCAAGATGGCCATGGCCGAAGGCGTAGATCACGTCATTGCCCTGCGGCGAGGGACCGATCACCGGCAATGAATCCGGCGTGGAAGGCCGAAATCCCATCCATTCCGATCGGAACGATATATCGTGCAACGCAGGCACGGCGCGGCGGGCCGCAGGGATCAGCGCACGGATACGGTTGTAATTAGGGGGGGCAGCAAGGCCTGCCAGTTCATCGCCGCTGACAAGCCGCAAGCCATCATGCATGGGAGAGAGAACCATCGACATGCCCGGCAAGACCAGCGGCCCGCGCAACAGCCCGGCCGTTTGCGGCCCGAAGCTGATGTGATAGCCGCGCTCTGTATCCAGACTAACCCGGTCGCCCAACTGCTTCACCAGGCTGGCTGACCAGGCCCCTGCCGCCACCACCAGACGATCGAACCTGTGGGTAACGCCATCGGCATGAACGGCCACACCCCCTTCACTGCGCCGGGCGACCCCGCCAACACGCTGGCGCAGATGGATCGCGCCAAACCGCGCAGCGGCATCGAAATAAGCCTGCGCCAGTCCCTTGGGGTTTCGAACGAAACCGCAGTCGGGCTGATAAAACCCGACCGCGCAGAGGTCGGGATTGAGGTTCGGTTCAAGATCGGTCACGGCCTTATGATCGAGGATCGCATAGTTTACCCCGAACCGGTCCATCAGCCGCCGATCCTGCGCCGTTGCCGTAAACGCCTGCTCTGATGCAAAAACCTTCAACCAGCCCTCCTGCGTGATCATTGCTTGAGCGCCCGCGTGGGCTGCAAGGGCGCCATGGGCGGTCAGAGAGCCTGAAAGGATCGGATGCAATGCCGCCGCGATCCTGTCCACTTCGTTGGGTAAGCCTGCGCGGGCAAAGCGAAACAGCCACGGCAACACCTTCAGCGAATGGCGCAAACGAAGCACTGCCGGCGATGACTTGTCGAATAGGTAGAACGGCAAAGCGCGCAACACTTCGGGTGTGGCCGTGGGGGTCACTGAACCCGTGACGATGCCGCCGGCGTTGCCCGACGAAGTCCCTGCCCCTGGCGCATCCGGATCAAACAGCGTGACCTGGTGCCCATCCAGAGCAAGCGCCAGAGCCGTCGCGCAGCCAACAATCCCTGCGCCGACGATAGCGACAGAGAGCAGTTCGCCGCCTTTCAAACGCTGTAACATCGATGTATCCGTTCAAAAGTGCCGCTGATTATGGCTTATTGCCAAAACCGCCCTGCCCGCCTCAATTCGCGTTTAGCCTCCGGCCATTGCCTGCTGCGACGGCGAGATCACTCCAATTCAACCCCAATGGAGCCGAAACGGGTTTCGGCCCATTTTGAAAACCGAAGCACCGGATAGCAATAGAAGAAATAGAAGACCGCGATCAGGCCGTAGATGAACATGATGTCGCCCGGCATTCGCATGATCGCCACTTCACCCTGACGGGTCAGTTCGGCAATACCGATCACCGAAAGCACTGCGGTGCTCTTGATCACGATCACATAGACACTAGCCATCGGCGGAATGGTCATCTTCAAGGCCTGAGGCAGGATCACATACCTGTAGGCCTGGGCTTTGTTCATGCCCACTGATCGCGAAGCTTCACTTTGCCCAGTTGGCACGGCGAAGATGGCCGATGCGACAATTTCCGTAACGTAACTTGATGTGTAAAGCGACAGCGAAACCACAGCAGCAGTAAAACTGTCGAATTTCAGCCATTCGATGTTGAGGGAGGGAAAGACAAAATAGACGATGTAAAGCTGAACCAGATAGGGCGATCCGCGCAAGATATGCAGATATGTGTTGATCAGCTTTTCCAGCGCATAGATCCGGAGTGTCTTGAGAACACCCAGAACAAACCCCAGCGTCGAGCCACAGAAAATCGCGATAATCGAGATCTTGAACGTGATCCAGAGCCCTTCGATCATAAAGGGCGAAAGCTGGTCGATGATACCCCACTTATGTGCAAACCATTCCATGGACTGTTTCCTAGTTTGCCTGCCAGGCGGAACCGCCCAGCTTTCGTTGGACCACGCCGGAAATCCCCAGCATCATGAAATATATGGCCAGGTAACAGACTGCAGTCGTCACATAGCTTTCCGTGGCGATGACCGTTTCCGAAAACATCCGCAACCCGGCGCCCATCAATTCGAACACGGCGATGATGCTGAGAAGGGACGTGTCCTTGATCAAAACTGCGGTCTGGCCCAGCAAGGGCGGCACGACGTTTGCAATCGCCTGCGGCAGGACAACATTTGTCGTGGTTTGCCTGGGGGTCATGCCGACAGATAACGCGCCCTCGATCTGGCCGCGATCGATCGATTCAAGACCGGCCCTGATGATTTCACCCATGTAGGGCGAGGTATGTATGGTCAGCGCGATGATACCGGTTTGGGTTTCATCCAAAAAATTGCCAAACGGAAGAATGGAGGGAAGGCCGTAATAGATCAGGTAGATCTGAATCAGCAGCGGAGTTGAACGTATCGCCTGGATATAAACCGCGACAGGCCGCCAAATCAGCGGATTGCTTGACCGCCGCGCCAGGGCGATGAGAATCCCGAACATCAAGGACAAAGCCAGACAGATCGCCGAGATCAGAATCGTATTGACAATGCCTTGCGCAAAGACCTCCCAATACTGAAAGACGATCCGAAAGTTAAAGATACTTTGAAGCCACTCCATTAAAACATCCGGTATCTATCGACTTGATGATTTACGATTTTCCAGTTTGCATCACGACGGCGCGAACGCCGCCGTGAAATTCATATTGGCAGGCAGGATCCTACTTGTGATCCGCTTCCCAGTTGGTGGTGTTCCACCAGTATTCCAGCTTCTCATCAAGGCGACCGTCAGCACGGATCAGGCCCATATAGTTGTCCAGCGCGAACAGCAGATGAGTGGAGTCAGGACGGACAGCAAAACCAAGCGGTTCGCGGCTGATATCACCATCAAGGACAACCAGGCCTTCAATGGAGGACATGAAACCGGCGATCGTGGCCTTGTCGGACACGCCGGCGTTGATACGGCCCGAGGTAAGCGCCTGCACCGTTTGCGCGGTACCGCCGGCGAATTCCTTCAGTTCGGCATTGGAGATCTTGTCGCGCGCGATATCAGCCCAGGACGAGGCCTGGGTCGCACCAACTGAGATTCCGGCGACATTGAGGTCTTTCCAGGATGTGTAACCTGAATCCTTCATCGCAAAGGCAATGGTCTCCGAGTAAAAAACCGGCTCGGTAAAGACGACCTGCATGCTGCGCTTGGCCGTCGGGGTCATGTCCGCGGCGATGAAATCGGCTTTGCCGGAAAGAAGCGACGGAATAAGACCTTTCCAGTCGTAATCCTGAACGATCAGCGTGACTCCCATGTCGTCGGCCATCATCTGGGCGAGCTCGACGGCAAGACCGGTTCTCTTGCCGTCCTTGTCGATAAAGCTGACAGGTGGGCCCTGCGTCTGGACGGCAATCGTCATCTCTCCGGTTCTGACGATTTTCTCCATCGTGGATTCGGCAAAGGATGCCGTCGTCATCATGGCCAGCCAGGCACCGCTGACAGCGGCGACTGCGAGTTTGGTAAATTTCTTCATTTCTCTCTCCTTGTTGTAGTTTCGGCTCGTTAGAGGATCTGCCGCAGGAAATCCTGGGCTCGATCTGACTGGGGATTGTCGAAAAACTGGTCGGGGGTGTTTTCTTCGATGACCGCACCGGCATCCATGAATATCACCCGGTCCGCGGCCTCGCGCGCGAAACCCATTTCGTGGGTGACGACGGCCATGGTCATTCCGTCTGCGGCAAGACCCCGCATCAGTTCCAGCACGCCGCCGACGGTTTCGGGGTCAAGTGCTGATGTGGCCTCGTCAAACAGCATGACCTTAGGCTTCATCGCCAAAGATCGCGCAATCGCCACACGCTGCTGCTGTCCGCCCGACAACATCGAGGGATAATTGCCGCCGAGGGTCGGAATGCCGACCTTGTTCAACAGATCATTGGCAATTGATTCTGCTTCGACACGGTTGCGCTTGAGCACCACTGTCTGCGGCAGCACGATATTTTCCATGGCGGTTTTATGCTGGTACAAATTGAAATGCTGGAACACCATGCCGACCTGCGAGCGGAGCAGGTTGAGATTGGTTTTCTTGTCGGTCACGCTGACGCCATCGATAATGATGGTGCCGCTGTCTATGGGCTGCAGTCCGTTCAAAGATCGCAACAGCGTTGATTTCCCCGATCCTGACGGGCCGATGATCACGACAACCTCGCCGCGAGCAATGTGGTTTGTCACGTTGTCCAGCGCGCGAACCGGCTCAGGGCGGGTTTTCACGTGGTATGTTTTGCATACCTTGTCGATGCTTATCATGACGTCGTTCATGCTGTATCCCGTTCTCGTCTTGGCAGTGCCCCACTGAAACAATATTCCACCGGCCCTGTCAGCGTGGCGGAATTGTCGATGTGGATCTCGACGTCGACCGAGCCTGCGGCCATCTCGACTGTGACCCGGCTGCTTCTGGTCAATCCGCGCAATTGCGCGGCCCGCACGGCGACGCAAGCGCCACTGCCACATGCCCTGGTCAACAATCCCGGACGTTCATAAACACTCGAACGGATGTAATCGTCACGCACCATTTGCGCCGCACCGACATTGACCTGGTTCGGAAATAGCGGGTCATTGTGAATCTTGGGGCCAACTGAAGCCATGTCGACAGCATCTAGATCATCGACAAAATAGACCACGTGCGGGTTGCCGATATTCAGCGCTATCCCGTCAGACAACGGCCCGCTTCCAACATCGAGATGCAATGTATCCACGGGGCGGGCCAGCGGGATACTGTCCCACTCGGTTGTGATAGGGCCCATTTCCACACTTACGATCTTGTCGCCAACGCGCGCGCAGCGCAGCGGCCCGACGACCGTTTCCAGAATGATCTCATCCTGTCCGGTTTCCTCCAGCATCAACCAGGCAAAACAGCGCGTGGCATTTCCGCAGGCTCCGGCGTCTTTTCCATCAATGTTGATGATCCGCATGAACGCATGGGCGCCGGCTTTTACCCCTGCTGCGGTCGGTGCCTGAACAATCAAGAGTTGATCAGCGCCCACGCCGGTTCGAGGGTTGCAGATGTGAGCGGATTCATCGGGGTCGGGCGAAAAACCTGTTTCGCGGCCATCAACGATCACAAAGTGGTTTTCCAGCCCCTGCATCTTGATGAATGGCCGGCCCCGTGGTGGTGCAAGCTTGGCCCAGCTTATCGTCGACAGAAGTGCATCCCCCGGTTTGATCGGCTTGGTGTCACTCCGGTCCATGTCTCTGGACGTTATGCAACTCAAGTCAGTGCACGACTCAACCAGCGGCTATTTTTTGAATTATCAGGTTCCGCTTTTCAAACATCGTGAGATGAAGCATACGCAGTGCAGCCGAAATCCACAAACACTTTCGGAGCAATCCAACTCAGCCAAATTAGAGGGGCGCGCGTTCCTGCATGATTACGACTA
The DNA here is from genome assembly GCF_001011155.1 of Hoeflea sp. IMCC20628. NCBI lineage: Bacteria > Pseudomonadati > Pseudomonadota > Alphaproteobacteria > Hyphomicrobiales > Rhizobiaceae > Hoeflea > Hoeflea sp. IMCC20628. The sequence goes on along the minus strand of NZ_CP011480.1, from coordinate 56,279 downwards.
CTTTAATCGATTGCAGCCAGAACGGACTCGGATGAAGTACAGTCTTTCTCGGTCATCGTAGCGTCGGTGCAGGGATCAAATTTCAACATTTTGCAAGCGATGGTGCGGGGATCGGCAAATTTGCGGAATTTGGTCTTTAATGGGCTGGCACATTTGGTTGCTCCCGCCGAGGCTCGGCAACGAACGGATGGCATCGTCATGTCTGGATGGCGCCCGTTTGGCAAGGTGATTTCGGCGATGTTTGAGCTTGGCGGGGCGGGTGCAGTCATGTCTCCGGCCTGTAAGCGCGGTTTGATATGACCGCTGGCCCTGATGTTTTGCGCTCGAACCGATCCCTATCAACTTACCGCGCTTTGATGCGCTATACGATGCCACGGGTTCTTCGGTTCGTGCGGTCCATTCCGCTTTTGCCTTCACATCACTCCTTCGTCACTCCGCCAACGATTTTGCCCTACGGGCAGTTCGATTAATGCCGGTTGTATTGGGTCGCGAGGTTTGGTTGGTAATGCCCGGTTCTGGTCATGATCGCCCATGCAATGCGAGCCATTTTGTTGGCCAGAGCAACAGCCACGAGCTTAAAGGACTTCTTTGCAAGCAGGGCTCTCGCCCAGTCCGCCAGTGACGAACTGGTCTTGCCATTCTTGATGCTGTAGAGCGCGGCATGTGCTCCAACCACCAGCAATTTTCGTAAATGCCGGTTGCCCATTTTGGAAATCCTTCCAAGCCTTGGCTTGCCTCCGCTCGAATATTGTCGAGGCACCAATCCGAGGAATGCCGCGAACTCTCGTCCGCCCTCGAATAGACCGGGATCCGGAATGCTGGCCGACAGAAACGATGCCGTAATTGGCCCAACACCAGGTATTGTGGCAAGACGAAGACTGACGTCGTTTCTGCGGTGTATGGCGAGGATCTCCTTATCGAGCTTGGCTATCTCAGCTTCAACTCCAATCAGCGCGGTCGCCAGCGGCTGCAATGCGAGCCGCATGGTTTCCGGAAGACCCTCCTCATTAGAACCTTGGCCGTTTCCTTCCAGGATGAGAAGAAGCTCTGCAACATTGCGGGCTCCCTGCGCGACGACGATTCCGAGCTCGGCGAAATGCCCACGTAGGGCGTTCATCAATGCCGTTCGGTGCGAGATCAGCAATTCCCGTGCACTATGCAACATCAAAGTCGCCTGCTGCTGCTTGCTCTTCACCGACACGAACCGCATCGAAGGACGAACCACCGCTTCGCAGATTGCTGCCGCATCGGCGGCATCGTTCTTATGCCTCTTGACTAATCATGAGTTCCCCATAATGCGGAGGAGCGTGGCCTGATTGGCTGAATTCCGGCATTTTTGGACCGGCTTGCTTTGCATTATTCTGTGCCGAACCTTTGCGGGTCAATCGACCAACAAAGGACCAGCCAATGCCCGATAACATTCACGAACTAATTGCCGCACTCAATGCCAACGCTGCGGGCCAAGCACATAACGCCACACGCCTTCCGGCATGCCACCGCCGTACACCTCATCTCGGCCGGCGTCGACGTAACGGTCATCCGCAGTTGGCTCGGTCATGTCAGCCTCGACACGACCAACCACTATGCCAGGGCCAATCTGGAAACGAAGCGGAAAGCCCTGGAAAAGGTCGCCGTTCCAGCCATACCCGGCGGCCAGCCATCCTGGAAGCGAGATGCCAACGTGCTCGCCTGGCTCGACACTCTCTGAAATAATGCGAAGGAAAATGGACAAGAACGGTGGAAATCCGCCGATCAGGCCGCGTTCCTCCGCATTATGGGGAACTTATGATTAGTCAAGTTATGGTGAGGTGAGCATAACTTTACGAAAGGCTTGACGTAAGCCGGCGAGATCAACCTGACCTCATGTCCCAATTCCATCAGTGTGCGAGCCCAATGATGGGCTGTCGCGCAGGCTTCCATGCCGATCAGGCAGGGCGGCAGTTTTGTGAAAAAAGCGATCATGTTGGCACGGCGCAAGGCTTTGCGCAGGACGACCTGCCCCTGGGCATCGACACAGTGCAATTGGAAAACATTCTTTGCGATATCAAGCCCGATTGTCGTAATATCGTCCATGGTGGGTGGCTCCTCTCTTGGGTTTTGCAAAAAACCATCTTGGCACATTCGATGACGTCGGAGGGCGCCATCCACCACATCAACTTATCGGGTTTTGCCGAAAAGGAGCTCCACACCGCTGGTCAAGCGGCCTTCAACTCACCGGTGATGCCGTCCCAAATGCTGCGGGAATCTGAGCGAGATTGTCGATAGGCAGGGGCGGATAGTTTGTGGCGGCGAGGGCGAAATACGGTTTGGACTTGATCGTGGACAGACAAAAAGAGCTGTGCTTGGCCGGGCGATTTGAAGCGGGCCATGATCTTTTCTCGGCGCTGCGTCGGTCGATGCGAACCTTCAGATCTGTTGTTTAAGCCCTTATGCCTGCGGTGGTCGATGCCGGGCGCGAGGCTTTTCAAAGCCGCACTATAGCTGCCGAGTTTGTCCGTGATCACAACCCGCGGCTGCCCGTACTGCTTGAATAGCTTGAGGAAAAAGCGTTTCGCTGCGCGAGTGTTGCGCCGAGATTGAACCAGAATATCCAGAACGTCACCATTTCTGTCGATCGCGCGCCAAAGCCAGAATTTGCGCCCGCGGATAGGAATGACCACTTCATCAAGGTGCCATTTATCAGACGGCGCAGGCCGATCCCGCCGAATGGAAGCAGCATACATTGTACCAAATTTGCCAACCCACTTCCGGATCGTCTCGTAGCTCACGACGATGCCGCGCGTCGCAAGTAGATCCTCGACATCGCGCAGGCTCAAGGGAAACCGAAAATAAGACCAGACCGCATAGGCACTGAACTCAGGCGGGAAACGGTGACCTTTGAAGGCGCAGGTCATCTGCGGTCGCGGTATCGGGAGACCGCCCCAGAAAGCTCGCGAGGCGTCCGACATCGCGCAGGTAATTGCGTTGGGTCTCGTGCCCGAAGTGGAGCAGGTTCATGTCATCGATCAGGCGTTGCCGAAGCGGAGGTCGATGTCACCAACAACAAATCAGAGCGAAAGCTTCGTCCATGGGTCATCCAGCGAAAGGTGACAAACGGATATCGAGCCATGTGGGCCGCCCAAGCCGAGGCGAACATACGCACGACCGTCGATACCGCACGCCTCAAAGGCGTAAATCCCTTCCAGGTCATTAAATCCGTCCTGGCATAGGCCGACATCAAGGCCGGAAATCACAAATTCGGGGGTGGGTAATTACGGTCCGTCCACATATGACAGACGCTACCGGGCTGTTTTCTCTATTCTTAGTCTTGATTGCCCTTGCACCGTTCAGTCGACTTGTTCATATTTAAAATTTGCGATGTGTTAAGCATCTGAAGGAGAAACACATGATTAGATATTTTGTCGCCGTTGTAGTTGCACTACTGGTACTCGTCGGAACGGGAGTGGCCGATGAGCTGATGGTCGGGATAACGTCGGAGATGCAGAGCGTCACGGTGGAGACAACGGACGGGCCGATTGAAATACGCCGGATCCAGGATCAGAAACACGAGATCACAGGCGACTACGCTAAGACTTCGCGGGCGTGCCCCCCATTCTGTATCCAGCCGATTGTCCCGGCGGAAGGCGTGACCACGATCGGAGAAGTTGAACTGATCGAAATGCTCAAGGACCCGGACGCGCTTGTCGTCGATAGCCGTACGGTCGATTGGTTCCAGGGAGGCTCAATTCCAGGCGCAATCAGCCTTCCATATACGCAGGTCGGCGACCGGCTGACCCTACTCGGCTGCGAACCGGATTTCGACGGCTGGGACTGCGCCAAGGCCAAGCGCGTAGCCTTATTCTGCAACGGTCTGTGGTGCGGCCAATCGCCGACCGCCATTCGCGCGATGATCGCCGCAGGCTATCCGGCGGAGCGCATCTTCTACTATCGCGGCGGTATGCAGAGCTGGCGCGTTCTAGGCCTTACTGTAACTGCTGGACGCGACTAGGACAGGGCATGAAGCAAGAATGGCGGCCCCACGCTTCACTCTTTGGTGGGCCACTTCACTGCCATGCACGATGACGGTTGCCTGAGAGTAGGAATGATAAGCAACGTGTCCAAAGTTCTCAAGGATGATGGTGCCCGCCGCGACGCGATCAGCCTCTACGATTGGTTAAATCTGGTCGAGGCTGATGCCGGATCGGGCAAGCCCGACGTCATGGCGAGACGCATCGCTTTCATGTTTGCCGAAGGCGTTCCACCACGATCCATCGCAGCCGTCACCTTCACCGAGGCGGCTGCGAGCGAACTTCTTGCACGTGTCCGTGAATTTGTCGCTGACCTCACTGCCCGCAATACTGCAACCGATTTGAGCGTGGCTTTGCCCGTTGGTCTTTCGCAGGTGCACAGCGAAAATCTTGCCGCTGCCAACGAAGCAATCGACGAAATCACATGCTCTACCATCGATGGCTTCTGCCAACGGCTGATTATGCCCTATCTAGCAGAGACCGCTATCGACCCCGACGCACGTTTGTTGGACCGCGAGCAGGCCGATCTTACCTTTCTTAGGATCGCCAACAGCTGGCTGCGCGAGCGCTTACGTGACGATCAGGACGGCATCCTCGCTGCGTTGGTTCTGCAAAGCCCCGCCAAAACTTTGGCTCTCATTCAAAAGATTGCAGAAAACCTCAGCCGTCGCCGCACTGTTACAGCCCCGGCGGTGCTGCCCCTCGATAGCCATCTGATGGATTTCCACAATGCTACAGCGCATTTCGCAGCTTTCGTAACCGGGGCGGCTGCCTGCGAACCGGAGACAAAAGACATTGCCGCACGGCTGGTCGAAATGGTGTCCGCGCTGGCGGCTGAACCTGATCCCGCGACACCCTCGGGTCTTGTTGGGCTTCTGGTCTTGCGTCCGCACACGGACCTCCGCACCAAGACGGGTGCCTTCGCCTCGTACCGAAAGAAAAACAAATGGGCTGCCGCAGCGAAGCTTGCGGGTCTCTCGAGGGCTGATGGTGAGAGACTCAACGATGCAGCCCATGGGCATTACCGGGCGTGTTGCGAGGCTTGGGAATCTGTTCTTCGGGCTGCAACCAACCAAGTTCTGTCAGCCCTGTTTGAGCTTATGCATCCAATCCTTGAGCGCTATCGTGACCACAAACGAGCAAACGCGCTGCTTGACTTCGACGACCTGGTCTTTGCCGCGCGTAACCTGCTGCGCGATAACGACGATGTTCGACGTGCGCTGGGAAAGAGGTTTGCCCATGTGCTGGTTGATGATTTCCAAGACGCCGATCCACTTCAGACCGAGATCTTCTGGAGACTTTGCGGCGATCCTACAGATGACGACAGCGACTGGACCCGCTTCCAGATACGGGCTGGTGCGCTCTTCTTGGTAGGTGATCCCAAATACGCGATCTATCGCTACAGTGGAGCTGGCGTCGGTGCCTATTTGCGAGCCCTTGATGCCCTACGCTCCCAGGATCCGTGCGGCTTTCTGTCGATCTCAAACTGAATAATTCTTCCGGACCGAGTTTGATACAGGGTCCTCTCTCAGTGTGGTTTAGTCATACGACACATATCATTTTGCGGCATAGACATTTCCCCAAACGGCAGATTATGATTGTAATGAGGCTCGGCTTCTGATTGTCAGGCACTCTATTCGCGAGCCTTTTCGATTTTGGAGGAAACCTAATGGATCGTCGTTCATTTATTCGCAATGCAGGGATCGTGGGGGCGGGCGCTGTTGCCACGGGCCTCGCTACGCCTGCAATTGCGCAAGGCAACATCACCTGGCGTATGGTGACAACCTGGCCAAAAAATTTCCCCGGCCTCGGAGTTGGCGCACAGCGGCTGGCAGACCGCATCACGGCTGCATCAGGCGGCCGCCTGACCATTCAGGTCTACTCCGCAGGCGAACTGGTTCCGCCGCTTCAGTCGCTGGATGCGGTGATCGACGGCACCGCCGAAATGAGCCATGGCGCAGCCTATTACTGGCAGAACAAGTCGCCTGCGCTGTCTTTTTTCACCGGCGTTCCCTATGGCATGACCACGCCTGAATTGACGGCCTGGGTCCGCTATATGGGCGGTCAGGAAATCTGGGACGAGATCTATGACCAGTTCGGCGTGCAAGGCTTCCTGTCCGGCAACACCGGCACGCAGACCGGCGGCTGGTTCCGCGACGAGTTGAAAAGCCTCGAGGACGTCAAGGGCATTCGTTTCCGCACACCGGGTCTGGGCGGTCAGGTCTGGGAGAAACTGGGCGCAACGGTCACCAACATGGCCGCTGGCGAGATTTTCCAGGCGCTGCAGTCCGGCACGCTTGATGCTGCTGAATTTGTCGGCCCCTACAACGATCTCGCACTCGGCTTCTACCAGGTCGCCAAGAACTACTACATGCCGTCCTTCGTGGAATCGGGTCTGGCGACCGAACTGGTTGTGGACAAGAAGAAGTATCAGGAGCTGCCGGCCGATCTGCAGGCGATCATCCGTGACATATCCCAAGCGGAATATGACCAGGTCTCTGCCGACTTCATCGCCAACGATCCGCGCGCACTCAAGACGCTGGTCGAGGATCACGGCGTGATCGTTCGCAACTTCCCGGACGATATCATGGAAGCCGGCGCCAAGGCGTCGATCGAAGTGGTTGAGGAACTGCGCAACAGCTCTGACCCGCTGGTCAAGAAGACCACCGAGAGCTTCATCGAGGCGCTGAACCTTGTGCGCACCCGCACCGAGAAGATCGATTCGCCTTATGTGGCGGCACGCGAAAAGTACCTCAAGTACTAAAACCGCATTCAATCGAGATGAAAGGCCCGGTGGAAACGCCGGGCCTTTTTCGTTGCTGAGAGCCGTTCACCTTGAAATGGAATCGTTTGAGCGCCGGGATTTCTTGATCTGGCAAGGAGCATGCGGCGAGGCGGCGTGAGTGCTGTTTAGCCGTGCGCGACACAGTCCAGAGTGCGAAAGAGCAAGCTCACACGATTACCTCTTGGCCTGTCGCTGCGATCACCGGAATATCTCACTGCCTCGCCTGGATGTCTTTTCCGCGCCAGCGTCGTCACAATCCTCGCACGATGCGCTGCATCGTGGCTGCGGTGTTTTCCTAGCTGACGCGAAAAACCCCTTCCGTCAAACGGCTTCCATTTAAAAGCTGAACGGCTCTACCCCGCCACCAGACGGGGCAACCAGGTGACGATTTCGGGGAAGATGAACAGGATGGCAATCGCCACGATCTGCAACACCACGAAAGGCACGACACCGCGGTAGATTGCACTGGTGGGCAGACCGGCAGGCGCCACCCCGCGCAGGTAAAACAGGGCAAAGCCGAACGGAGGTGTCAGGAACGATGTCTGCAGGTTCACACCGACCATAACGCCCAGCCAGACCGGATCGACATCCAGCGCCAGTAGCACCGGAGCGGTGATCGGAATGACGATGAAGATGATCTCGAAGGTGTCCAGGATGAAGCCCAGAAAGAACATGATCAGCATCACCATGGCAACCGCAGCCATGGGCCCGCCGGGCAGATTGGTCAGGAATTCATGAACCAGATTGTCGCCGCCCATCATCCGGAACACCACCGAGAAGACCGACGCTCCGAGCAGGATGACAAAGACCATGCTGGTGATGGTCGCAGTGGTAACAACCGTTTCCTTGAGGATGGAAAAGGACAGACGCCAGCGTAAGGCTGCCAGAACCATCGCCCCGACAGCCCCGACAGAGGCAGCCTCGGTCGGGGTGGCAATTCCCCCCAGGATTGACCCCAGAACGGCAAGGATCAGCAGCAGCGGCGGAACCAGTGCCACGAGAACCTCTTTGAACAGGTCAGCGCGTTCTTCCGGCGGCACCGGTGTGGCCGGGCAGGAGGCAGGATCGGTGACCGCCTTGAAAATGACCCAGAGCAGGTAAAGCGAAACAAGCAGCATCCCGGGCAGCAGCGCCCCGGCGAACAGATCGCCGACCGAAACCGGAACCGGGGCGAAATTGCCCTTGGCCATCTGCACCTGGCTGTTGATGCCCGAGAGCATGTCGCCCATGAAGATCAGCACGGTTGACGGCGGGATGATCTGGCCCAACGTGCCGCTGGCGCAGATCACGCCGGTGGCCAACTTCGGATCGTAGCCGGCGCGCAGCATTGCCGGCAGCGAGATCAAACCCATGGTCACCACTGTCGCGCCGACCACGCCGGTGGAGGCGGCGAGCATCGCACCGACAATGATCACCGAAAATCCGAGCCCGCCGCGAAGGTTGCCGAAAAGTTTGCTCATGGTCAGCAAAAGCTGTTCTGCAATCTGGCTTCGTTCCAGCATCACCCCCATGAAGATAAACAGCGGCACGGCCACCAGAACCTCATTTGTCATGAAGCCGATATAGCGGTTGGGGAGGGATCCGAAATTGGAAGGATCAAAGACACCAAGGGCCATGCCGACGCCGCCGAACAACAGCGAGACACCGGCCAGAGTGAAGGCAACAGGAAAGCCGATCAGCAGGAATCCGATCACGCCAAAAAACATCAGTGCAGCGAGGATTTCGCCCATCATCACCGGATCCATCAGGCGTCTCCCTTGGCCAGATCAGTCAGCCGCTGGTCAGACTTGTATTGGATTGAAGTGGGCACCAGTTGCTCATTGCCCGAAAGAACGAGGATCGAGCGGATGGCCATGGCCAATCCCTGAAGCGCGATCAGTGCCGCAAAGGCGATGATGAAGGTCTTGAGAATGAAAAGGCCGGGCATTCCGCCAACATTCGCCGATGCCTCACGATAGCTCCAGGCCCGAACCACAAACGGCATCGAGTACTGGTAAACCACCCAGGTAAAGGGCAGCAGAAAGAGAAACACGCCGATCAGATCGGCCAGCGCCCGTGTTCGCGCACGTGCCGGACGGTAGAAGATATCAACCCGGACATGATCGTCGCGAAGCAGGGCAAACCCTGCCACTGCGGTAAACATCGCGCCGTTCAGCCAAATATAAAGATCCTGCATCCAGAGATAGCTGACCGAGAACAAATAACGTTGAACGACAACGGTGAAGCAGACGACGACGATAGCCAGTGACAGCCAGGCGAAAGTTCGCCCGATGAACAAATTGACCGCGCATATCAATGAGGCAACCCCAGCTAGATGACGCACCTTTTGCCCCTTTTCTAATCATTATTGTTGTCTGGACTTTAATCAAAGTACGTGACGCAAAAGTCAAGAATTGGATACATATGCCCGTCACTCAAAGACAAGGCTTCCTCACAGGTTCTGTCGCAAACCGTAATCCTGGCCGCGATGGGACGCTTCCGTGCTGACGATCAAGCTGCCAATATCTCGAATTGCTCGGCGATTGAGGGACGCGGAAAATAGGCAAACCTCGCCTGCCGCTTACGCATCATATGGATCATTTCGATGCCGTCGAGTATGATCCGGGCGCTCGCTATCGACTTGAAGCCGAGCATTGAGCGGACCCGGCGCTTGATGCGCCGATGGTCCTGCTCTATCCGGTTATTGAGATACTTGCTCTTGCATATGCGAATTTGTTTCAGGGAGCGTCGCGTCCTGTCGCGGAGGCGGTCTTCAAGATCGCAGGAAACAATTGCCTCGTGATTTGTCTGGCTGCCATCGATGATGATGCGATCCGGGCGACCATGGCGCGCAATTGCCTTTCGAAGGAAGCGCTTTGCAGCCGACAGGTCACGGTGTTCGCTGAAGAAGAACTCGACCGTGTCACCAACACTGTCGATGGCACGGTAAAGATACATCCACTGCCCGCGCACCTTGATATAGGTCTCGTCAAGGTGCCACCTGCCAGTGACGGCGCGCTTGCGCTGCTGAAAACACTTCAGCAACTGGGGCGAGAAGTGTACGGCCCAGCGGTGCACTGTCGAATGATCGACGCTCAGGCCGCGTTCGGCCATCATCTCTTCGAGATCACGCAGGCTGAGATTGTAAGAGAGGTACCAGCGTACGCACAGCAATATTACCGATCGGTCGAAATGGCGACCTTTGAACATGGAAAGCTCCCGAAAATATCGAGAGATCATTATCGGTCGCCGGTTAGCGAAGAGTTTGCGACATCAGAACCGTTTCCTCTGACACAACCTTGCCCTGACCTTCCGGGTTTTGCCAGCGCCCGGGAACGGGATCGGGGCTAGCGTCTTGCGTGATCGGCCATCAACGGAAAGCTCCAGGTCTCCGTGACCTAGCCTGTCGGGGTCTTCCACCGTCACCTCGATGCTGCCCTTCCCGGTGCGGATTGTAGCCGTAAACCCTCCCCAGTCACGCGGCAGGCACGGCTCAATCGCCAGGCGCCCGTTCATGATCCGCAGACCAAGGATGGCCTCGACGCCGAGCTGCCAGGTCCAGCCAGCCGCACCTGTGTACCAGGACCAGCCACCAAGCCCGAGATTTTGTCCCGGGCCATAAACATCACCCGGCAGCACATAGGGCTCGCGCTCATAGTGGAGTGCGCCGCTGTTGCTCCGGGTGCGGCGAACAGGGTTGATGATATCGAACACCTGCCAGGCCCCATCGCCGTCGCCGAGCCCGGCCAGGGCATGCCCGAACCACGCGGCCGAATGGGTGTATTGCCCGCCGTTTTCGCGGATACCAGGCGGATAGGCCCGAATATAGCCAGGATTGCGCGCGGTGACATGGAACGGCGGATCAAGCAGCTGCACCAGCCGTATATCCTGATGCACCAATCGTGACCTGGCCGAGGCCATTGCAGCCCGCGCCCGGTCCTCCGGTGCGGCACCCGAGATAACCGACCAGGATTGCGCGATGGAGTCGATCTGGCATTCGTCGTTCTCATGCGAGCCCCAGGGCATGCCTTCATCATCAAAGGCCCGGACATACCAGTTGCCGTCCCAAGCGCTGGCCTCAACGGCTTTTGCAAGGCTTTCGGCGTAGGTTTTCAGCTCCGCCGCGTGGTGCTGGTCGCCATGTGCTTCCAGAATCGGCACGAAGCGCTTGATCGTTGCGATCTGGAACCATGCCAGCCAAACGCTTTCACCGCGCCCCTCGTCGCCAACCCGGTCCATGCCGTCATTCCAGTCACCGGTGCCAATAAGCGGCAATCCATGCGAACCGGTGCTCCTCATCCTGTCGAGCGCGCGCTTGCAATGGTCAAGCAGCGTGGCCGTCACCCCGGCATCAAAAAGCGCATAACGGTCCTGTTCCTCCTCTTTCAGCAGCTCCGCCTTGAGGAACGGCACAGCTTCGGTCAGGATCTTGTTGTCACCGGTCACCTCGATGTAGCGGGCTGTGACGAAGGCGAGCCAGATGAAGTCATCCGAGCAGCGCGTGCGCACGCCACGTCCCAACGGCGGATGCCACCAATGCTGGGCATCTCCATCCTCGAACTGATGCGCAGCGGCAAGCAGGATCTGGGCGCGAGCCCGCTTTGGCTCACTCACCAGTACCGCGAGCACATCCTGAAGCTGGTCTCGATAGCCAAAAGCACCGCCCGCCTGATAAAACCCGGCGCGTGCCAATAGCCGCGAAGCGATTGTCTGGTACAGCAGCCAGCGGTTCACCATCAGGTCGAACGCCGCATCAGGCGTCTTGACCTCTACCGCGTTGAGGCGCTTGTCCCAAAGGGCTTCAACATCGGCCAAGGCCTGAGTGGCCTGCGCTGGCACACGCCACTTCTTCACCAGTGCGAGCGTCTCGGCGTAGCTCGCGCCCTGCCCCAGTATGAAGGTGACTTCGCTGGTCGCACCTGGATCGATATCGAGATGCACCTGATAGGCCGCGCAGGCATCGCCGCCCGGCGCAAAGCGTCCGCCGAGATCCCAATGCCGCAATCCCGCGGGGTCAGCGACATCCCCCTCACTGCCAAGAAAATCATTGCGGCTGCCGGTGACGCTGTGCGCTGGCAGGCTGGCCGTCAGAAAGGCGACGCGACCGGCAAATTCAGGGTTCCATCCGTTTTCGGCCAGGATGGCATGGCTTTCAGTGTCATATACACAGGTGGTGAAGGGTTTGGTGCGGCTCGCCATCGCACCCAGCAGCCATTCTGCATAATATGTCGCCGTGATACGCCGGACGGCACCGGTGCGGTTGACCAGTTTCAAGGTGACAATTTTCACGGGATCATCATTCGGTACGAATGTCCGAATGGTCTGCTCGAGACCGCGGCTGTTGCGCCTCCATTCTGTCCATCCCGCGCCGTGGCGAACCTGACAGGCGCTGTCGCTTCCCAGCGGCGCAGGTGTTGGCGTCCACACCGCGCCATCCTGTTCGTCGCGCAGGTAGAGGACTTCTCCGGGCGTGTCGCTGACTGGGTCGTTTGACCATGGCGTTACCCGATTTTCGCCGCTGTTGAGAGCCCAGGTGAAACCGAGTCCGGCTTCACTGACGATGGTGCCGAACGCCTCATTGGCGATTACATTGCACCAGGGTGCCGGCGTTTTCTCCCCTGCGCCGAGATGGATGACGTAATCGCTGTTTTCCGGATCGAAACCGCCGATTTCGTTGTCGAAGATGAGCTCATCCGGCCGGGGGATTTGTGGAATTTCGGGATAGCTGATCGCGTCGACCGGCATGAACTGCGTCGGCACGGCGCGGCGCTCCAGAACCTGGTCGAGCTTGCTCGCTAGCTCGACATCATCATCATTGAGGATAACCGTTGCCGCAGCGGCCAGACGCTGAAGAGTTGCCGGTGTCATGGCAGCAGTGCTGAGCAGGTGAATGCCACCGGCCGCCCCCAGATTGGCGTATGTCCCGGTTTCGCGCAAAATTGCCATGATCCGCTCGCGCAGCGGAGCTTCATAGCCCGCCGGCTCGCTGCGCAGCACCACCAGATCACACCGCATGGCGCTTCGCAGCCACAGGTTTTGTGCTTTGACCAGCAGCTCGAGCAGTTGCGAGGGTGTCTCGCCGGTGATGCGCAACAGCAGAATGGGATGGTCGCCGGAAATACCGAATTGCCACAGATCCGGCTGGCGCGCATCGTTGCCGTCGATTTCAGCAGGCGTCTCGCGGAAATTCGGGTGTGGCGTCTGCAGGAGCGATGCAAGCACCTGCAGCTCCGGCAAGCGCGCCGGCGCGATACCCAGACGGTCGACCTCACGTGCCATTGCCCGGCCGGCATCACGCTTGACCTGTTCGAGGGTCCCCATCGCATGACGTTGGGCGATGTCGAGCACTTCGCCGCGCGCGGTTCCAGCGACCGTGACAAATGCAAAGCGCCTGGTTTCCCCCGGCTTGAGAGTAACCTCCGTTTGCAGGCTCATCACCGGATCGAGCGTGGATCCCACCGTTCCGCTCAATCCGGCGTCTAGTCCCGCCGGCCGGCGCTGGTTGCCCAGACGTCCAATAAAGCGCGCCCGGTCGGTTTCGTGGCCAGTAATGGCGATGTCCGGGCCGTCGCTCACCAGCGTGTGCAGCAGAACCGGAGGTTTCATTTCCGGCCGTCGCGGCCGGCGTGTGAACAACAGGCCCTTCTGCGGCCCGAGATAGTCACTCTCCACGAAGAGCTTGCTGAAAGCGGGGTGGCGTTCATCGTCGAGCGGCGGAGCCAGAACTACTTCCGCGTAGCTGGTGAACTCGATCACGCGCGGTCTGCCGCTTTCATTGGTGACTGAAATCTCGCGAATGTCGGCATCGTCAGCGGGCGATACCGACACCTCCATGCGTACGGCAATGCCGTTGGTCCGCTGAAAGAATTCGATCATGTGCTGATGGAATATGACCGTCGAATCCGGACTTGTCACACCGGTCGGCAACCGCCCTGCCGACCAGAAATCGCCGTTCTGCGTGTCACGGATGTAGATCCAATAGCCGAAGCCGTCGCTGGTGGCATCAGGCCGCCAGCGGGTCAGACTGGTGTCGGCCAGCATCAAACCGCCAGCTCCGGACGCCGTTATCCACGACGCCATCCGCCCATTGCCGAGCATCTGCATCTGCGGCACCATGGCCCGACGTGATGGCACCCAGGAAGGAAGCGCCTGCACCACGTGTTCCTTCTTGGCCGCAAGCAGCTCCTCATCGAGGCGCCCCTTTTCAATCGGCGCATCCCAAGGCACACGTTCTAGCAGCAGCTGTTCGACCGTTTGCATCCGTCGTCCCGACAACGTCCGGCGCACAAAGATATCGCCATAAAGTGCGTTGGCGATCGCGGCCATGGTCATGCCGTGGTGGTGCGCCATGTAGTTGCCGACGATGCTGAAGCTCCTCCCCTCCGCTACCCGGCTTGGCGTATAGTCGATTGCGTCATGGAAACCGTAGAGACCGACGGCCCCGAGTTCTTGCAGATGCCGCATGTTTTTCACGGCAGCACCGGGCCAGCAGCACAATGCCAAGGCGCTGGCATAGGGTGCAATTACCAGGTCATCTGTCAGGCCACGGCGCAGCCCGAGCCCGGGAACGCCAAAAGCGCGATACTGGTAGTTGCCTGCCGAATCCGTGGTGGCAAATGCCGATTCCGATATTCCCCACGGCACGCCGCGCTCGCGCGAATAGGCGCGCTGGAATGCAACCGCCGCCAACTCGCTCTCGCCCAACAAGGTATCCCGCTGGCCGGGCAAGAATATCGGCGGCATGAGGTATTCAAACATCGAGCCGTTCCAGGACAACACTACCGGACGGTTCTTGAGGCGCGTGACGGGTCGTCCAAGCGCGAACCAGTGTTCGATCGGTACGTCGTGCTTGGCGATAGCGAAGTAGCTGGCGATGCGAGCTTCGGTCGCCAGAAGATCATAATGATTGGCATCGAGCTGGCCGGTGCTGACATTGTAGCCAATCCGGAACAATCGCGCTTCGGGATCGTAGAGAAACGTGAAATCCATGCGGTAGGCGATTGCCTCGCATCGTGAGGCGAGATCCAGCAAGTCTGCGCGAAGGGCCTGCTGCGCCCCGATACCGCTCTCGATCGCGACACCTGCCTGCTCAAGCCAGTCGCGGTGAACCTTGCTCAAAGTTTCGTCCGCATCAGCTTTTTCGAGAAGCGAGATGGCACGCTGTTTATGTTCTGCAAGCTCTGTCATCGGCATCAACGGCGACAGCACGGCAAGCAGATCCCTGCCAACCTTTTCCATTCCTTGCGGTGTCTCCGCTGCCGCAGCGCACCAAGGCAGAAGAGTTTCAACCTCGCGCGTCAATGCCCGGATATGATGGTGGGTGCGCTCAAGCCAGGCATGAACTTCGCCAAGACGCTTGTCGGTTGCATCAGGGGAAGCAGAAATGCATTCAGCGACCGACCGTTCGAGAGCAGGCCAGTGCGTATCTGCGAGAAGCTTGAGAGAGGTGTACGAGTTCGTGTCCAAGCCACTTACACGATCCAGCTCGCGTTCAATTTCTGCTTCGCATCGGTCGATGGCACTCAGATTGGACGTCGGCAGCGCCCGGACGGATTCGAAGAGCAATTCAAAAGTGCTTTTCAGGCCATCCCACACCACTTTGCTGACTGCCGGCGCTTCTGCAGCTTCGTGACATCCCTTGCGTAACGCGATCAGGCTGACAGCGAGATTGCCACTGTCGACGGTCGAGACATAGCGCGGTTCAAGCGGCGTCAAGCTGCGTGTGTCAAACCAATTTAGGATATGGCCGCGATAGGATTCCAACCTCTCGGTCGTTGCAATCGCGTTGCGGACACGGACTGCGAAATCGGAACTCCCCACGAAACCGAAATCAAGCGCGGCGTTTGCCGAGACTAGATACAGCCCGATATTGGTCGGCGAAGTCCGATGAGCGATTTCGCTCTTTGGTGTTTCCTGAAAATTATCCGGCGGTAGCCAGTTGTCCTCGGGGCCTGCAAAGGTCTCGAAAAACAACCAGGTACGACGGGCGATGTGCCTGAGAAAGGTTCGGTCGCGGTCGTGCAAGGTTTCCTGACGAAACTTGCGCGGTTTGCCGATCCATACCGCGATCTCCGGCGCGAGTATCCAAAGCACCAAGATCGGCGCCGCCGACGGCAGAGCCGACGCCTTGTAAATCGCCAGATCCACGGCAAGTAGCGCGGCAACAGCGGTCGATGGCCACATCATGCGCCAGGTGTTAAGTCGCAAACTGCCGTTCCCGAGCAGAGACCTTGCGTGTGCGGCAGACCGCCATTCCAGCAAGCGGCCCCTTCTCACACCCAGTCGCCAGAGTGTTCGCCCGATCGCATCGAGCGAAATCAGCGTATTGCTGACCAGGAAGACAATTGCGAGAAACCAGCGGCCGAAGCGTTCTCCGAACCGGAATGCGAGATCGTCAAAAAATCCCCGCCGCGGATCACCCATGACGATCGATTGCAATTGGCCGATGAGGTAGGTGCCTGGTGCCAGTGTTGCCAACGCCGTCCACACCCAGGCACTGCCCGGCAGCAGCAGCCACCCGGCAACGAAGAAAAGAAGTAGCGCCGGCGGAATCAGGCTGCGGCGAAGATTGTCGATGATCTTCCAGCGGTCGAGGCTGGAGAGAACATTGGGAACCGATTGTCCGTCCGCACTTGGCACCTTGCGCCCAAGCCAGGGTAATAGCTGCCAGTCGCCGCGGGTCCACCGGTGCTGGCGGACTGAATATTCGGTATAGGTCGCGGGAAATTCCTCATAGAGGACAATATTGGTTGCCAGCGCCGTACGTCCGTAAAGTCCTTCGAAAAGATCGTGACTGAGCACAGTGTTTTCCGGCACACGGCCGGCAAGGCTCTTTCTGAAAGCCGCAACATCATAGATGCCTTTGCCGACAAAAATTCCTGTACCGAACAGATCCTGATAGACGTCCGAGACAGCTCGGGAATAAATGTCAATTGCCGTATCGCCGGCATAGAGACGGCAGAACAGCGTGGCAGGCCCCTTGATCGGCAAGATCTCGATTCTTGGTTGGACAATGGCGTATCCGGAGACAACCTTGCCTGTATGGGGATCGATCACTGCCTGGTTCAACGGATGCGCGAGCGTGCCAATCAACTTGGCTGCTGAGCCTGGAGACAGGGTGGTGTCCGCATCGAGCGTGATCACAAAACGCGTATCTTGCAGCCGGCTGATCTCACCTTCATGGCATTCGAACGCATCTGCATTCCCATCGAAAAGGAATGCATTGAACTGCTCCAGCTTGCCGCGCTTTCTTTCCCATCCCATCCAGCAGTTTTCCGATGGATTGTACTGGCGAGACCGATGCAGCAAGAAAAATGAATCGCCCCTTTCATCGGCGTAACGCACATTCAGCGTCCGGATCACGTCAATCAGCGCTTTTCTGATGTCTTCATCTTGCGGAAGGTGCTCGGTTGGCGCGTCAGCATAGTCAGAAAGCAGAACAAAGCTGAGCATCGGATCGCGGTTGGAAAGGTAACGGATTTCCAGCCGTTCGACGATGTCGGCGATCTCTTCGGCGTGTTTAATGATAACCGGCACCACCACGCAGGTCGGACAGTCCTCGGGAATTTTCTTGCGGAAATCCATCATTGGAAGAAGGCGAGGCTGCGCGATGCGCGTTATGAGCCAGTGCAGGACTGTAACACTGAGAAGCGTTGCTGGCAGCAACGACAACAGCAAGCCCCCTGTTTGCGCCAGCAGGCCGCCCCCCGTTCCGGCGATAAGCAGCAAAGGCCACACCAACGCCAGCGCCACAAAGACCGCAAGAGTGGTCGCGTAGGTCTTGCCAGCATGTCGCAAAGCCAAACGGCGGAACCGTTCACGAATGGAAACACGAAAGCCCAGTTTGCGTTCAAGCTCCGGGCGGCCGTCATCAATCAGCCAGTATCCCACATGAAAGCGGCGGGGATCATCGGGCGCTGCGCGTGCAAGGTCGAGGGCGGCTTCAATAATCGCGATTTCGTCCATGCCCGAGCCGGTGCTGAGCATTTCAACAGCCTGCCGGTACCTGTCGCGTGTCTCGAAATCCATCCGTGCGTAAACATTGGCGGGATCCGAGCGCAACAGTGCCTCTGACATGCTGGTCTTGTCGACAACATCGCGCCATTCAATCCCGCGTACCGCGATGATCGCGGTGATCGCCTGGGATATACAGCCAGTTGGATCCAGTGGCAGGTTCTCGGCAGCGAAACGACTGAGTTCGAATGGCGGTTCGAGGCTCTCGTCAAGCGTTTTGAAGCCGTTCGCCAGTATTTCCAGACCGGCAATGCGCAACATCGAGGGCAGCGCCCAGAGTTCAGCCGTCGTCAGCGGTACGGTTTTCTGGTATGCGACGAGAAAATCGACGAGACTTGGAACGGAGAGCTGAAACCGCGTGGCTGTGAGGATCGCATATGCGATCCTGAAGATGCGCGGAAGCGCAGATCCGCCATCTGCCATGACATGCAGCCGGTTGTAAAATGCAGCAGGCATATCGTGATCTACTTCGCGGATGGCCCGTGAAATCTGGTAATCATTATCGAGCAACCAGTCAGCGGCACGGGCCTGATCGGGCTTGGGCTCTGCGCAGAAGCGCCTGAGGTTTTCCAGCCAGTCCGGAAGCGCATCGATCTTTTGCAGGAGATCAAGCGGCATTGGCGGTGGCGGCCCATATCTGGCGGACTTGGCCAGAGCGTGGGCCTCCAGAACCAGAGGATCGGGTTGAGACTGTGGTTCTTCCTGTATCATTGTGCCAGCGTACCGGGACTGCGAGCGCCTTTCGACCGGGCCTCCGAAAAGGCATGCTTCTCGGTGGCATTTCCGCCAAACCGAATGACCATGGTCGGAACGTTCGAACTTTTGATCAGGTAGTTGGCTACATCGCCGAATGGCACATCGGCGAAACCGCTCTGTCCATGCGAGGCCAGAACCAGAAGGTCTATCGCCTGCTCCCCGATTGCAGCAGCCAATTGACGACGGACGTCGCCGCCGCTGAGAACCAGACTTCTGACACGCACTCCGCCCGTGCGAATGCGTCCAGACAGATGATCGAGATACTTCTTGGCGACACGTTCATTGCGCTTGTTGAACTGGGAAATCAGCTCTTTGTCGTTGGGCTCGCCAAGCCCTGCGTCGGTGAGACCAGGCTCCGGTACCGCATGGACTAGCACGACCTCGGCATTTTCTGACCGGGCGATCTTTTCGACCAACGGTATGATGCGTTCTGATCGCCTCGAGCAGTCGAGAGGTACGAGGATTCTGGAAAACTTCTGCTTTGGCTCGACACCAAGCGGCACCAGAAAAAGAGAATTGGTTCCGCTTTCCAGCATCTCACGCGCCGTTTCGCCAATATGCGCGCCTGTTTCGTCATGCTCCCGTCCGAGTACAGCAATATCCTGTGGCCTGCTGGCCATCACATCGCATATCTGGTCGGTGCAGTTTCCCTCGAGCACGTGCGTGGTCGGCATTTCGTCACCGTCTGCGTGCTCTTGAGCAAACCGTTCCATATGGGCTTTGGCCTCACGGCGCATGATCTCCCATTCAACCGGATCAATGGGTGATCCGTTCTCGGCGCGACCGTGCGCCTTGATGACATGGACAAAGGCCAGTTCGGCACTCAATGCCCTGGCAATAGCCTTGGCGGGTGGAATGATTTCCTGCGTTTCCTTTGCCAAATCGATACACACCAAGACGCGCGGCGTCTTGCACCCATTAGCGGCTATGGAATCGTCCTGCATAATCCGGCCTCCTTGAAAAGGTAAACGCTTAGAAACTGGAGCTTCGTTCGGCTGCCTGGAGCCTGGATTGATTCTGCATATTGTCTATGGACTGTTTTGATGGCGGGATTCTGGCAACCGGCAAACCATCCATGCTGAAGTGACCTTAACGACGACAATCGTAACTGGCATTGACTTTCATCAATTGGAGTTTTCGCTTTTCGCTGGCTTCGGTCGTGGCGGCGCTCGCCGTCAGCCACCTTCTATCTCGAACGTCCAGGCCAGATATCCGCGCTCGTACGCAACCCCTCATCGCGCCCGGCGAACCAGAAACACCCGTTGCCATTTTGCCGCCAGGTCTCGCTTGAGTGTCTGACGTCAGCGCACGTGGGACAGATTAAGGGGTTTGAACAAAGGAGGATTTCTGGTCATCGAAACTTTCATGGAGTGGAGATGAACAAAATGGACGGATTAGGCGCGAACTGCCCCGATCGACAAGGCTTTCCGAATCGCGAAACCGACATCGAAGACATCGTCTGGATGCTTAACTCAACCCCGCGAAAATACCTCGGCTTGCGCTCACCAACTCGGTGGCGCACTTGAAATGTGAATCCAGCGCCATTTCGTTTGCGATAGATCCTCCCTGGATCCTACATTTCTACCGAACCGGAATTAAAAAGCGAGCCGACGGCTGTTTGACGCAGACGATTGCCTTCGCGCTCGACAAACAGGGCGTTTAAGCCCATTTGACGGGCCAATTCTGCCCCTTCCGAGCTGCCTTTCACTATAAGCGCGGTTGCCCAGGCATCGGCAGCCATGCAGGTTTCGGCAATGACCGTGACCGAAGCGGGCGACTGCGCCAACGGCCCGCCTCGCCCCGGATCCATGGTGTGGGACAATCGTTTTGGGCCGACGTCGATCCAATGCCGGTAGTCACCCGAGGTGGCAACAGCGGCATCGTGCAGGGTCACAATAGTCAATGGTTTACGCGCCGCGTAGTCCGGGTCCTCAATTGCGATCGCCCAGGGAGTATTATCGGGCTGGAGTCCGATCCCGCGCAGTTCGCCGTCGATCGAGAGCAGCGCGTCCGAAATGTGGAATCTCCTCGCCACATCTGTCAGGCGGTCCACGCCGTAGCCCTTTGCAATCCCTGACAGGTCCAGCGTCACCGAAGCGCTTTTTCGCACTCGCCGTCCGGACATATCGAGTTCGAGCACATCATGTGTCGGGCGTCGGGCTTCAGATAGGGCTGCCTGAATACGGGCAGGATCTGCCGTGGCAGAGCCAAAGCCCCAGGCCGAAACCGCATCGCCCACGCCAATGTCGAAGGCGCCGCCCGAAGCCCGACCAATCGAAACCGCCATTTCCAGTACGATCATCAGATGTTCGGGACAATGGACCCAGACACCCGGTAGCGCGGAGTTCAACCGCATCAGATCGCTGTCGGGCTTCCAGGTGGACATCTGCTGATCCACCTCGGTCACGGCAGCCGCCATGGCTGCGGCAACCGGGACCACATCAAAATCGACTGGCTTATGAAACAACGCGGACCAGCGGGTACCCATGGTCTCGCCATTGAGCACGTGGCGCTTGAGATCAGTAAACGTCTTCGGCATATCGTCCCTCCGATTTCAGCATTGCAGGGGTCAGGCCCTGTGAAGCCAAGATGTCGGTCATTGCTTCGGCGACGCCTGCTGCCATATCGCGTCCACCACAGACCAGAACCTGTGCGCCATTGGCGATCAGCCGTGCGACCCGGGCCCGGTCACGGCGCAGAATGTCCTGCACATAGGTGCGGGTTTCTGTCCGGGAAAAGGCTGCCGCGACCGAAGTGAGCCTTCCATCTGTGTGCCAGTCGATAAGCTCAGGGCGATAGAGAAGATCATTGTCGGGATGGCGGGCGCCAAACCACAAGTGCATAGGCTGACGCCGCGTGTTCGCCCGCGCAAATCCAACCAGCGGACCGATACCGGTACCAGCACCGATCAGGATAACCGGCTTTTTGCCACGCGCCGGCCTGAACCCCGGATTGGGACGAATGAAGCCATGAATAGCGGCCCCTGGGTTTAGTGCGAGAAGTTGTCCCGAACACAGGCCGCCGGGATGCTTGCGCACGCAGATTTCTACAAAGCCGTCCTTGGCACCAGAGGCCAGCGAATAAAAACGCGGCGACGGTGATCCCTCAGGCACAATTCCGATCAGATCTCCTGCAGCGAAACGGGAGACGCCGAGCCCGGTTATCCGACGCCAAACGGGGATATGCGGCAAGGCGAAGCGCAGGATTGCCATCGGCGCCTGCACCTCGGCGCCGTAGTCGCGACGCGAAATCAGCGTGAATGCGGATGTCCGGGGTGCCACTGGCTGGTGATCGAGTTCCAGAGGCAGGTCCATCGCTGCACCGAGCAAATGGCCCCAACGGGCGAAATCTTGCGGAGACTGCCGGTTTACGGTGTCCATCGGCAGAAAAGCGGTCCAGCCCTTTGCTTCGGCGGCGCAGGCCACCTGCTTTGCGAAACCGCAAAAATCCGGAAAGCTGCGGTCGCCAAAACCCAGGATAGCGAGCGGCATGGCCGGAGGCGTGGGCAAGGCAGCAAGGCGATCAAGAAACCCCTTCGCCGAGGCCGGCGCTACGCCATCGCCATAGGTCGAGGCGAGAACGATGATACGTTCAGCATTTGTGTAACGATCAGGCGCGAATGCCGACATCGGCGCCGCATGAACCTTTTGACCTGCTGCTGTCAGAGCCGCCTGCAGCGTTGCCGCAAAGCCCCAGACATTGCCGCCCTCGCTGCCCACGAGCAGGACCGTGTCAGCATGACCTGCCGCCACGTTACCGCGCAGCTTCGGCCGGGCGCGCCGCCCTGCAATCCATACGATAATTCCGGTCACCGCCATCAATGGGACTCCGAGCGCCATCAGTCCAAGCAGAAGGCCGAGTGTCGCGGCACCCTGGCCGGTGTGAAGCATGTAAATGGTTTCCGATATCCGGTCCCACATGCCGGGTTCGACCCAGGCCAGAAGCGCACCGGTTCCCTGATCGATATAGCCCTGTCCGGCATCGGTTTTCAGCGTGAAGACGTCGGTTGGATCATCAGGATATGGAAACGTCAGTTCCCTCAACGAAGCCAGCGGCGTGGTGCGCAGAGCCTGCATGTGTACTACCGAGAACCCGCTCTCACCGCTGACCGTATCCGGAATCGGAGGCGTTACATTGCTTTCAGGCAGATAGCCGAATGTCGAGGCGGTCATCCACAAGGCGGTCACCGATGACAGCAAAAGTCCGACGATTGAAAAACGGGCGATCTCGACGTGCAACCGACCCGGCAGCGGCCCTTTCAGGGACGTGAACACCCGGCGCCAGCCGCCTGTGCGGCGGACAACGAGTGCTGTACCGGAAATCGAAAGAACGAGCATGGCGGCGGCGCCAATGGCGGCCACAATTCGCCCTGAATCATCGAGAAACAACGAGCGATGCAGCGTTTTCAGCCACCGCTCTACGGGAGATGCGTCGGCGGAACCGGCATCGAGACCGGTCACCGGGTCGACGACGGCAGCCCCAGGCGTGCCGTTGTCAAACCAGTAGGCAGTGATCCGCCCCGAGGGGGCACGCTTGATCTGCTCGACCCCCGGATGAGTGACCAGAACCCGCGCTGTCAGGTCAGCGATACTGAGACCGACCTCCGTCTGTGCAGGCACTGTCACGGTCTCGAGTGCCGGAAAAACCGACAGCCCGGCGCCGGAAAGGCTGAGGACAAGAAGAAGGGCGGCGGCGATGAGGCCGGGCCATCTGTGTAGGGAGCGGATCATGCTTGTTGCTCTCACATGTTGTAAGAAAATGACTCGATATATCGGCGGCCCGGTGTTGCCTTGCCGGTGCCAGCGGTCGTGAGCGGCACGACCACTTCGGAGGGGCTTTCGCGCATGTCTTCTACGGCGGCATCGACATGCACCTGGTAGCCGGCATCAAAGAGCGCGTCTGCGAGGTTGAGCGTGATCGAAAGTTTGCGGCCAGACCCGACACTGGCACCGGTGATTCCGTTGATTTCGGACAGGCTTCCGCCAGTGGCGCGCTGCCAGTCGCTCAGATGCTGATAATATTTCGACTTGCCACCAGCCATCCAGAGGCTGCCTTTGTAGACACCGTTGGCATCGGTCACATAGACAGCCAGATAGGCGCCGTTGCCACTGTAGTTTTTCAGCGTTGTGTCGATGGTGACCGGTCTTGCCCAGGCGGTCGCGGGAAGTGTCAGCGCGGTGGTGATGGCCAGTGCAGCCAGGATTGATTTCATCATTTTTCTCCACGGGTTGATCAGGTGCAGCTTCAATGGGCCGTGCGCCTGATGCCTTCCTTAACAACCACAACAATTTGCTTCAGCTTGCCGTCAGCTTTCCGGGAACGGTTGACCGACGGCACAACGAGACAAGCCCCGCCATCGATGGTCGATGACGGGGCTAAAAGGCAGGGAGGACGAGATTTGGGTCAGTTCACCTGAACTTTGGACCCTGCGCCGGTATCAAACAGGCCATTGGCAGGAGGCGCTACGGAACCGGCAGGGGCAGGACTTGCACTTGCCTGGCCGTCATCATCGTCATCGTCATCTTCGCCATCGTGATCCGAGCGGTAACCGGCTTTGGATTTGTAATCATCGTCGTCATTGCTGGCGAGCAGGAAGCTTGTGACCTTCGATGACGCGTGGTGCATCCCGGTGAACTGGCCGGAATCGCCGGTCCAAACGGAATGGACCGCGCCGACCGCAGGCATCGCTAGGAAAGCGGCGAGCGCCGTGGTTGCAGTCAGGATGGCAAGTGTGGTCTTCATGGGTGTCTCCTTTGATTTGATCGACACCTGGAACCTCACCCCTGAGCCTTATCGTTTACTGACGTCTCAGAACTATTTGCTTCAGCTTGGCGTCAGGAACCAACCCGCGGATCAAGGAGTGCGGCGCAAAGGTGCCAGCACTTCTCACACCCTCAATCGTCATATTCGATGTCAATGACTTCCAATGTCTGCGGATTGACCTTGATCTCGACTTTCCGTCCTGACGCGTCGCGACCATTGATCTGGTAGCAGCCGTCATCAATCTTGATCCTGCGAACGGTGACGCCCTGCTCGGCGGCGACGCGTTGAACTGCTTCACGCGGCTGCCATTGCGCCATCGGCACGGTGCAATCATCCTCGTCGGCCCGGGCCAGACCCGTGGCACCGAGAGTTGCGAAAAGAAACAGAATGGCCAGTGACTTTCTCATACCCCATACTCCCTGTAGTAAACATTTGAAGTGTGATCTGCGCCCTGAAGCTGACGGCTGGCTGAACATGACCAGCAGGGCGCTTCAGTTTGCCGTCAGTTGGCAATGCGAGACAGTGCACGAACAACACGGGCGAACAGCATGCGCATACTCCTCATTGAAGACGACATGGTTCTGGGTTCGGCCGTGCGTGACCAGATCGCGGCTGACGGCCATTCGCTGGATTGGGCCAAACGGCTTGACGAGGCAAGAGACGCCGTCGCCGTTGCGGCCTACGACCTCGTGTTGCTTGACCTAATGCTGCCCGACGGGCTGGGCATTCCGTTTCTAAGGGCCTTCCGCGCCAAGGGTGACGTCACCCCGGTTATCATTCTGACGGCGCTTGACCAGGTCTCCGACCGGATCGAGGGATTGAACGCCGGCGCGGATGATTATCTGGTTAAGCCCTTTGACCTTGCCGAGCTGTCCGCCCGCATCGGATCGGTCGCGCGCCGATACTCGGGCAATCCAAACCCTATCATCAAACTCGGCGACCTCGAGATTGATCTCGCCGCCCGCAGCCTGCGCAAGGATGGCCGCATGGTGCCACTGACTGCGCGTGAATGGGTGCTTTTCGAAGCCTTCGTGCAGCGTCCAGGGCAGCTTCTGTCCAAGGCGCAGCTTGAGGAACGGCTCTATTCCTTCGATACTGAAATCGACAGCAATGCGATCGAGGTGCATGTGAGCCGCTTGCGCAAGAAGCTTGGCCACAAGGTGATCGAGACGGAACGGGGCCTCGGCTACCGGCTGGGAACCGCATGAGGGTGCCGCGTTCACTTCAGGCAAGGCTGGCGATTCTCATCGGCCTCGGTGTGACCGTACTCTGGATCATCGCTGCCACGGTGACGGCGACCCTACTGAGCAAGGAAATGGACGAAGTTTTTGATTCCGCCTTGCAGGAGACCGCACAAAGGCTGCTTCCGCTTGCTGTTGTCGACATCATCGACCGCGAAGAAGAAGGTGTTTCGCAGCGTATCGCCAACCTGAGGGAGCACAGCGAGTTTCTGACCTACATCGTGCGCGATGCGCAGGGGCGCGTGCTGATATCGTCTCATGCCGCTGATCCATCGGTGTTTCCGCCCTATGACGGCGTCGGATTCCGACAGTCGGCCACCCACAGGCTGTATTATGATTCCGCGCTGCAGGATTCCATCACCATTGCCGTGGCCGAGCCGCTCGATCACCGGGCGCTGATGGCGCGCGAGATGCAGCTTGGCCTCGGTCTGCCACTGCTGGCCGTCATACCGCTCTGTCTGGTAGCAATTTTCGGTGCGGTGGGCTTCAGTTTCCGACCGGTCAGGCAGCTTCGTAACGCGCTCGCAAGCCGCGGCGCGCATGATCTCTCGCCAACCTCCAATCTTGATTTGCCTAGCGAGCTTGCGCCCATCGCGGTGGCAACGAACGAGCTTCTCGCACGGCTGAACGCAGCCTTCGAGGCTGAACGCAGCTTCGCCGCCAATGCCGCCCACGAGCTGCGCACCCCGGTGGCGGGTGCCATAGCCCAGGCGCAGAGACTGCAAAGCGAAACATCCGACCCTGTCGCTGCAAATCGCGCCGCTGACATCGAGACAACGCTCAAACGGCTCATGCGGCTGTCGGAAAAACTGATCCAGCTTGCCCGCGCTGAAGGCGGGCGGCTCCGCACAGGCAAGCCTCAGGATCTGCGCACGGTGTTGCGCCTGATCGTTTCGGATTTCGAACGGACGCCATGGGGCAGCCAGATCGATTTCATCTCGCCAGAGCATCCGGTGATGTCCGACATCGATCCCGATGCCTTCGGCATAGTGTGCCGTAACCTGATTGAGAACGCGCTCAAGCACGGGTCACCGGGCTCGCTGGTCAAGATCAGGCTTTCGGCACCGGGGAAACTTTCCATCGAGAACGACGGCCCGGTGATCAAGCCAGAAATTCTCGCCCGATTGACCCGAAGGTTTGAACGTGGATCAGGGTCCGGTGAGGGGAGCGGTTTGGGATTGGCTATTGTCCACACTATTGCAGATCGCGCGGATTGCACGTTTAAACTTACCTCGCCGATTGTCGGCCAGACACGTGGTATTGAGGCGGCCGTCGTTCTTCCCACGGTGTCGCTGCAGGTAGCTGGATAGAATCTACCGTTTGGTGCCCTCTTTTACAGTGACGAAGATTTTGTTGGGATCGGCGGTCCATGTGAATGGCTTGGGCTTTTCATTATGCTCTACGACGAAACGGTTGATGGCGGCCTGGAGGTCGACGATTCAGTGGAAGGCACGCTGGTATTGATTGTGTTCAGGAAGCGGATGAACTCCTGATGTCTGTGTTGCTGCATGTTCCGCCCGATCATGGTGCCGAGCCTACCTTTCTTGAGCGGAAGCGCCGGCTGGGTCCGGTCGAGCGCCTGAATCTGGCTTTTCTCGTCGAATGACAGCACGCTGGCGTGCGCGGGTGGATCGACATAATGCCCGACTGTGAAAGGCCGCAATCAGAGGCCGGACACATGCCTGCAACCGATATATCTACAACCCTAGACCATCGCTTGCTGAGCAATTCGACGCTCTGGCACCTGCCTTCTGGCAAGGCATCCTGAC
This sequence comes from Hoeflea sp. IMCC20628, assembly GCF_001011155.1. Taxonomy (NCBI): domain Bacteria; kingdom Pseudomonadati; phylum Pseudomonadota; class Alphaproteobacteria; order Hyphomicrobiales; family Rhizobiaceae; genus Hoeflea; species Hoeflea sp. IMCC20628. Next base: position 28,966 of record NZ_CP011480.1, on the reverse strand, counting down.
TATCATCGATACCCATTCACGCTACACACCGGTCATGCACGAACAATCAACGTTGATCAGACGGGTGAGTCCGATCAGTCACTGCTCGCCGCCGGCGGTCTTTTCCTCCATCCATTTGTTGACAACGCCTTCTCGCGACCGATCTTGAACAGGCGGCGCATATAGTCGGTGTTGAATGGGTCACTAATGTCATAAGGTACAACTTGATCGAGATAGGCGAGATTGAAGCTGATTCCGGCCCGCCGTGTGAGCGTGTATGTGGCGTTGACGGTGGCGCGGGCATGGGTTTTGACGAGCGTGGAATAGGCTCTGCCGGCAATCGCCAATGTCGACGGTTTCACTACCTCGAACTCCGGATCCAGCATGTTGTTGAGAAGTATATAGAGATCGGCCCTGCCCGGACGGATCGGTGGCGTGAGATCGGTTGAGGCCAGAAATGATTCGGGCGCGGTGAACAATTGAGTGGTGGCACCGCCATCGGAATGCATCTCCTGAAAACGTCTGCCATTCACGCTCACATCGATCATCACTGGCGGAAACACGGCCGGAATACTGGCGGAGGCGATCAGCACATCGCGAAACAGCGTCAATGCCCTGGTGTCGCCGCTTGCAGCAATTGCGCCCATATCCCAAATCACCGTTCGCTGGGCATCAAGATTGGTGGTCGCCACAAAAAGCCGGCGTCCCTTGAGATGCTCGGAAGCGATCTTACGGAGCATGTCTTCGGTGACGTAATGGCCCACAAGACGTCGCAAGGCTGTCGGGTCCGACAACCCGGCACCAAACAGCAATGAAACCGGTCGCGGCCGGATCAGCGTCTCGGCTATACCGCTCGTGTACAATTCGGCAAGAACGGGATCATGGGAGCGGCCAAGAAATGCAAATGGAGCAATCAACGCGCCGGTACTCACACCGCTGACAACGTCAAATTCCGGCCGCATTCCCGATTCCGACCAGCCGGTCAGAAACCCTGCACCGAACGCCCCGCCGGACCCGCCGCCGGAAATCGCCAGGTAGCTAATGCGACCAGCGCCAGCCTGCGGCTGGAATATGGGTCCGGAGGATGCCCGTTCATCCGCCGAGCCATCGCCCCAAAACCGGATGCCGGAGAAACCCTCGACCTGGGCCGCGTCCTGATCCGGCTCCGCCAGCGCCGTGCGCGGCAGGCTGGCGCAGCCGTTCAAGGCCAGCGAAAGCATGATCACCATGGCAACGCCCAGCGCAGATCGGAGTAAACTCACGCTTCTTCCTGCCGGCCCTGTAAGCTGCCCAATCATATGCAATTCTCCCGTATGGCCGGAGACTCTGTAGCTCCCTGCTTGCTGGCTGAGGACCGCCTCCGCTCGGCGGCGGTGGCATAACCGTTCACGGATTTTAGCCCGCACCAGCTCATGCCTCCGTTGATCCACGACCTGCCCGCGCCAGCCCGAGTTCCGCCAGAATGGCATAGAGTGCGGGTAGGACCAGCAAAACAAGGGTGGTGGACGTTAGAAGGCCAAACACAACCGAGATTACCAGCGGTTTGAGCGTCTGTGCCTGGGTCGACGTTTCGAGCAATAAGGGCGCCATTCCGAGAATCGTCGTTGTCACCGATACAAAAATCGGCCGGAAACGCGCTCGCACCGCCAGCCCTGCAGCTTCGGCCACTGGTATCTCGGGCCCGGCCTTTTCCTTGATCACCTCGATCAACAAAATGGCATTGTTGACCACGATTCCAGCCAACGAGGCGGCCCCCACCAGTGAAGGCATCGAGATGTTGTAGTCCATCGCCGCGTGACCCCAGATCACACCGAGGAAAGCCAGCGGGATGGTCAACATCACTATCACCGGTTCGACATAACTGCGGAATTGAAACGATAACACCAGATAGATGCCAACCAGGCCGATCAGAAATCCAACCATGATCGAGCCCACGGTTTCCGCCGAATTGGCGGCCTGGCCGAGGATTGCGAAGGTTAAACCGGGGGTGGCCGCAACCAGGTCCGGCAAAAATCCCTTGGCCAGGCGTGAGGTGATCGCATCGGCATTGCCGTAGCGGCCATCGACATCGGCCTGCACGGTGAGTGTGCGCATACCATTCACCTGGGTGATACTGCCCCAGCCGCGCGCTTCCTGCCAGTCGGCAACGGTTGCCAAGGGTATTTCACCGCCGTCAGGCATCGTGAGGGTGAAACTCTCCAGATCCGATCGGCTGTCGCGATCATCTTCTGACAGCAGCACCTCGATCTCATGGGCAATCCGGCCCTGTCGCACTTCGACAAGCTGTGTGCCCAGATAGGCCGAGCTGATCTGCGCCGCCACTTCGGCCGACGTCAGTCCCAGGGCATGGGCGCCGGGCGCCAACTGGAAATGCAATTCCGTCTTGCCCGGACGCAGATCGACCATTGCGTTAAGGACGCCCTCGTAACTTTCCATTTCCCGCCGGGTCGTTTCACCGACCTGCAGCAGAACATCCAGATCTGGATGCGACAGGCGCAACTCCACGGCAACTCCCTGCGGCCCGATCCCAGGCTCGGCCAGAATCAGCGACGTTACGCCAGGCAGCGGACCGGCCTCCTCGCGCCAGGCGGAAATGATTTCATCCAGTGTCGTGCTGCGTGTCTCCGCATTCAAAAGATCTGCGGAAACCGTGGCAAGATGCGCACCGCTTTGCGACGCCGAGATATTGTGGTTGAAGCGGGAGATGGTGCGCTGGACCAGCGCCTGGCCCTCGGGTTGTGCTGGAGCGAACCGGTCATTCACCCGGCTTAGAGCGGCCTCCACCTGCGCCACCACGGCTTCGGTACGGCTCAACGGCGTGCCCTGCGCCAGCATGATCCGCGCTTCCAGCACATCGCCATCAATTTCCGGCATCGCCTCGCGTTTGACCAGACCACCGGCCATGGCGCCGGCCGTGATGATCAGCGCGGCAATCGCAATTCCAACTACCAGATACCGCCGGTCGATGGCGCGGTCAGCTGCTCGTCCAACCCATCGATCCCGAAGTACGTCGAACCCGGCATCAAATCTCTGGCGGAACTTCGAGGGCGCCTTTGTGCTGCCCGACAGCGCGTGCTTGAGATGGTGCGGCAATATGACGAAGGCTTCGATCAGGCTGGCGGCCAGCGCGGCCAGCAGCACCACCGGCAACACTTCAAGCACTTTGCCCAAATCGCCGGCAAGAAACGACAGCGGTGCGAAGACCGCAAAAGTGGTCAGGAAGGATGACAACACGCCCGGCGTGACCGCCTTAACGCCCCGGGTTACGGACTCCAGACTGCTGCCGCTTTCGGCAGCAGTTGTGGCGATCGAATCGGAGATCACGATGGAATCATCCATCACGATACCAATTGACATCAGCAGCGCCACAAGCGTGATCATGTTCAGCGACAGACCCGACAACGCCATCCAGATGAAGGCACCGAGGAATGCCACCGGTAGACCCATTGCCACCCAGATCGCATATCCGGGCCGGAAGAAAAGGCTCATCACCAGAATTACCAGCCCCAGTCCGATGATGCCGTTGCTGACCAGCATCGCCAGCCGGTCGCGGATGATCGAGGTCACGTCCTGCACCACCTCGACGCGGATCGCCGGGGGCAGACTGGCATTCTCGGTCGCCACCAGCTCCTTGACCTTGTCGAGCGCACGCAGAGCGTCGGCATCGAGCGACTTGTGCACCGCCAGCAGCGCCGCCCTGGTGCCATTGAGCTGCGCCCGTTCCTGATTGGGGCTGTAATGATCGCTGATCCGGGCGATTTCCCCCAGTGTCAACTTGGCGCCGTTGGCCAGCGTCAGTACCGGAATTGCCGCGAGGTCCAACGCGCTTCGTCGCTCTTCGGTAAAGCGCAGGCTCAGATCGCCACCCGATGTCTCCAGCGTACCCAGCGGTCGATCTAGACTTTGCGTGCCGAGAATGGTAGCCAGGGTTTGCGCGGTAAGTCCGTGCTGAGACAGCACTGCGCGCGGAACTTCAATACGGAACTGACGGTCACCGAAGCCCGACGTGATAACCTTGGCCACTTCCGGAAGTGCTGCGATCCGGTCCGACAGGCCGTCGGAAAACAACTCCAGCTCCCGCTCTGGCAGATCGCCCGATACCGCGACTGACGTCACCAGATCAGTGCGATGCAGTTCGCGGACCACCGCAGGATCGGCCCGGTCGGGAAAACTGTCGGTAGCGCCGACCTCGGTCCGCACCTCATTGACGAAACGGAGCGCGTCACCGCCCACGGCCAGTGTGGCGACAGCGCGGGCATTGTTATCCTGGGCGACACAGACAAGTTCATCAAGGCCCTCAACCGATTGCAACGCATCCCAGAGCGGACGGCAAATCGCGGTTTCCACATCTTCCGCTGTGGCGCCCCGATAAACGATGCTGACTTCTGCCTCGACGGAGCGGAAATCAGGAAAAGTCTCACGTTTCAGGGTCGGGAACGCAAACAATCCGGCAGCAATGAAGAACAGCAGCAACAGGTTCGATGCCGTCGGATGCCCGGCAAACCAGCGGATCATGGCTGCTCCTCGACCGGCAACAGTTTGGTGCCGGGAATAGCGGGTGAGATATCATCAAGGATCAGGCGGTCTGATGCTGCCAGGCCTTCGGTGATCACAACAAGTCCACCCTGGCGAAAGGCTTCGGTTACCGGACGCAGCTCGAGCTGATCCTGTTCATTGGCAAGATAGACCAGATCGCCATGCAGCGCGTATTCCGGGATGACGAGGGAGCCGGGAATGGTTTCGCCGGTGAGTGTTATCTCAACTTGCATGTTGGGCAACAATGGCGGTCGCAGCGGTGGATTGGAATTGCCATAGGGGTCGTCGACCGTCACCACAACCGGTATGGTTCGCGCTCGCGCATCTAGCGCACCTTCGACGCGGGTCACGGTCGCAGGCCATGTCTGGGTTGGATCGGACACCAGCCGAACGCTGGCCGACATCCGGCTTGACGGACCTGTGCGGATCGCAACAAGCGTATCCTCAATCAAGTCTGTGCCGTAGAGCAGGCGCCGAAATGCGACAAATGGCAGCTGCGCCACCACTTCAACTTGCGAAACACCATCCGTTGCCACCAGAATCTGTCCTATATTGACATACTGGAAACGTTCAACTGCGACCTTAGTGACCCTGACTTCATAGGGTGTAGTGATTGTGGTGTGGTCGAGGTCACGTTGATTGCGGGCCAGGGCAGCTTTGGTGCGGGCGTTCTGCGCAGCCAGGGCGTCACGGCGTGGCCCGATCAGCGCAAGCGTGTTTTTCAACTCGACGACACTGCGCCGTGCCAGAAGGGTTGCGCGTTCGGCCTCGTCGACACGGGTCGGCGCCGCCACTCCCCGTTTCAGAAGATCGCGATTGCGCACAAGTTCGGCCTCCGACAGCGTCAGTCGCGCTTCTTCCAGATCAAGTATACGGCCGGTGTTCTCCGCTTCAGCGTCGATCTGCGCTGCTTCGGCGGCATAGGCGGCCAAGTCGGCTTCCGCCTGGACAATGGCCAAACGGTAATCGGTCGGATCGATCTCAAGCACCTTTGTGCCACCGGCGATTAGCTTGCCGCTATCCAGATCTGGATGACGCCAGATCACCTGACCCTTGACTTCCGATACAGCCGTCCAGGTTTCCGCCGCCTGCACATTGCCCCAACCCATCGCCACCGGGGCGATGTTGGCCGTTTGCAGTGTCACCGTGCGCACCGCGCGGCCCATGACGGGTTCCTCGACGCGTGCCGGTCCCTCTGCCCGGATGATGAAGATAGCGGCAACGGCTATTCCCAGCGCGACCGGCGGGAGAAACCAGAAAGCGGAACTGCGACGCAAGATCGGTCTCCTTTTCAATCAGCACCCCGTGCGTCGGGGCACGTCAAACCGTCGGGCGAAGGGCGGCGAAAGCAGCCCGGCCTCAGCTTCGGGCGGTTCTGCTCATTTTTGTCGTGGTCACGCTCGCCCAAGCAGCCAGGCACCAAAATAGGAAACGCAGAGTGAGCGCCCCCAAGGTCCGGGTTTCCCATTCCTGGCCAACGGCGATTCTTGCAAGAAAAGCAGCAAACAGCACGGCCAATGCCAAGGCCAGAGCACCTGCCAGCATCTTGCCGAAGCGGCGCCCCTGAAGAATACCGAACCCGGCGGCGATGTAGACGGCGCCCGACAGGAAATTAAACCAGAGCACAAAGGGCACAACCCGCCCCGCAGCGGTACGCACTGCATCAGGCCCAAAAAGCACCATTCCGCCGGACCACAGTGTCAAGACGCCAAAAGCGATCGCCACTGTGCCAATCAGTCGATTGCGTGTCATTTCCATTACCTCCAACAGCCTCTGTCAAATTACGAAATGGTCGATACGGCATCGCGCAAACCAATGTCCGGCGTTGTCGCCGCACCCGGTCTATTTTCCGCCGTGCGTCACTTACCGACCCGCAGGGTCACCCCTTCTGAATTGCGAAAGGCCCCGCCTCCCAGATTCTCGAAGGCGGTGCAGGTTTTGCCGCGCTTCGGCCCTTTCGTCATCGTCATGCAGAGCCCGTCGCCCGCGAAAGTCCATGTGCCGGCGCCAGTTATGAAGGCCGCCTTCATTGCTACACTGCCATCGGCATTGTAGCGCAGCCGCACGGTCATGCCGTTGCGTTGGCCAGCCAGATCCTTGCCAATAATCTGATCGGCGATCTGTGCCTGGGTCAGTGTGTCAGCCAGAACCGGGCCGGCAGCAAGTATGCCCGCGGTCAGCAGTAAAATTCGGGGGAAGTTGGCGACATAGCTCATTGTGGAATACCTAGATCATATGGGTCTGCATATTTACATCGTCATATATGTAATAGCTCACTCACTTTGTAAAGCGTCAATTTCGTCTGATAAGTGTCGAATTTCGTAGAATTCTAGAGAAAATGGTTTGAAAAGTCAATAAACTGGTTTAGTAAGTGAGCGTTCACTTTTTTGGATTCTTCATATGCCCCGCGCAAAACACCTACCAACCGAAAAACGACGCAACGAAGCTGTCGAGGCGGTCATAGATCTCGCTGCCATAAAGAGCCCCGAGGACATCACCACCACCGCAATCGCGGGGCGGATGAAACTCAGCCAAGGTGCCCTGTTTCGGCATTTTCCGACCAAGGATGCCATTTGGCGAGACGTTATGAACTGGGTTTCTGATCGCCTGTTTGAGCGCATCGACAAGGTTGCCGGCGGTGAGTCCGATCCGGTCGCCGCCCTGGAGGCGATGTTCATGGCGCATATTGCCTTTGTGGCCGAACACCCCGGTGCCCCGCGGATCCTGATGGGGCAGCTCCAGCGCACCGGGACAACCCCTGCCAAACTAGCCGCGCATGCCCTGACCTCCAACTACGCCACCCGGCTTCGCCGCATATTGGCCGCAGGCCGAAGTTCCGGCGCCCTACCGGCCGGTCTCGACGAGGCTGCCGCTGCGACCCTTTTTCTCGGCATGATTCAGGGCCTGGTGGTGCAGGCCCTGATCAGTGGCGACCAGGACCAGATGCGGACCGATGCGCCGCGGGTCTTTGCTATTTATCGCGCCGGCATCCTGCACGATGAGACCAGGACGGAGGAAAGAGGATGAAACTGACGTTCTTAGGCGCTGCGCGAGAAGTAACGGGATCGTGCTATCTGATCGAGACCGGGACACTGTGCTTTCTCGTCGATTGCGGCATGGTGCAGGGTGGGCGTACTGCCGAGGCACGCAATCGCCAATCCTTCGCGTTTGATCCAAAAACGCTGGATTTCGTGCTGCTGACCCACGCCCATATTGACCACAGCGGGCTCTTGCCAAAGCTGACGCGCAAGGGATTCAGCGGCCCTATATTCACGACTGCGGCCACCGGTGATCTGCTGGAGGTAATGCTGCCGGACAGCGCCCACATCCAAGAGGCGGAAGCTGAACGGGCAGCGCGCAGTAACCGCAAACGGAAACCAGCGCGTGCGACACCGGCCCCGCCGATCTATACGATGGAAGATGCCAAAAACTGCTTGCGCCAGATTCGACGCGTCAACTACGATGAAAAAATCACCCTTCACTCCAATGTCGCATGCACTTTCCGCGATGCTGGCCATATTCTTGGTTCGGCAATACTTGAGCTGTTGATAGATGAAGCGGGCAGCCCGGTGAAGCTGGTATTCAGCGGCGATGTTGGCCAGCCGGGCCGGGCCATATTGCGCGACCCTACCCGCATCGCCGAAGCCGATATTCTGGTGATGGAATCGACTTACGGGGACAGGGCCCACCGCGATCAGGTCGCCACAATCGACGAAATGGTTACGATCATCAATGAGACCCACCAACGTGGCGGCAATGTGATCATACCGGCCTTTGCTGTCGGGCGAACCCAGGAAATCCTTTATCACCTGAACAACCTGACTAGACAGGGACGCCTGCACGATTTGTCGATTTTCATCGATTCGCCGATGGCTGACCGCGCCACCCAGATTACCAAACAGCATCTAGATCTGTTTGATGAACAGGCGCGCGGACTTGCGGGCTGGCACAACAAGGGCGTCAACCTGCCCATGATGCATTTCACTGCCAGTGTTGATGAGTCAAAAGCGATTAACAGGATCCGTTCTGGCGCAATCATCATTTCGGCAAGCGGCATGTGCACTGCCGGGCGTATCCGACATCATCTTCTTCAAAACCTGCCGCGTCCGGAATGTGCTGTTCTGATAACAGGGTTTCAGGCGCAGGGGACGCTTGGCCGTCGCCTGGTTGACGGCGTGAAGCGGGTGCGGATTTTCGGCGAAGACGTCCCGGTGCGCGCTTCTGTGCATACGCTCAACGGATTTTCCGCCCATGCCGACCGACCCGCATTGCTGGATTGGGCGTCCGGGTTTAGGGCCCCTCCGGGGCAGGTCTTCATTACGCACGGCGAAGAGCATGCCGCCAATTTCTTTGCCGAGGCATTGGGTACCGAGTTTGGGTGGACGGTCTCGGTCCCCAGCCTTGGAGATACCTTCGACTGGCCTTTGGACGCTTCCCGAAAGGTGGACAAATGACAACCGGATCCGAGCGTGCAGAGATGTTGGCGGAAATAATTTCCAACCCGTCCTACCGGCTGGCAGAGGAAGATCTTGCACTATTGGACGAAGACGATTTGCGCCCTCTGCGCCTTCAGCTTGAGTTGATCAAAGCCGAGCGAGCAATGCGTCGACACGGCATAGGCTCCACCGTTGTGGTATTCGGCAGCGCTCGTATCCGACAGGATTTTGGGGACCCCAACAGTGACTGCTGCCAGCGCCAGGCCGGCTATCTTGAGGAAGCCCGGCGTTTCGCTGCGCTGGTGTCGCAAAGGTTTCAGAAAGAGCAGCGACAGGATTTTGTTGTCGTCACGGGCGGCGGCCCCGGCATCATGGAGGCGGCGAACCGCGGGGCCTGGGAGGTTGGTGCGCGCTCAATCGGGCTCAACATCACCTTGCCGCATGAACAAGAGCCCAATCCCTTTATCACCCCCGATCTGGCTTTCCGCTTTCGCTATTTTGCGATCCGCAAGATGCATTTCGCGTTGCGAGCAAAAGCGATGGTGGCCTTTCCCGGCGGTTTCGGCACACTCGATGAACTGTTCGAGATTCTGACTCTCGTGCAGACCGGCAAGATGCCAGCGATCCCTATAGTATTGCTCGGAGCCGCGTTCTGGCGACAGGCAATCAATTTCGACTTCCTGATTGAGGAAGGCATGATTTCGCCGGCCGACAAAGCTTTGTTCACCCTGGTCGAGACCGCTGAGGAAGCGGTAACGGCACTACAGGAATTCTATCACGGACGGCCACCGGAATGACTGCGCCCGACTGTGAAAGGACCAAAAGGAGACATGACTGATGTCACGCAAGATATCGATAGCAATCGTGCTGATTGCACTTGCCGGGTTTCTGGGCTTCGGAGCCTGGACTGTCCTGCTGAAGCCGTCTGACCTGCCGCCCGAAGGTTTTGCTCGCGGCAATGGCCGGATCGAGGCAGATCTGATCGACATATCGCCGCGGCTGGCGGGACGGGTGGCGGAAATCCGGGTGCGCGAGGGCGATCTTGTGCAGTCGGGTGATGTGTTGGCCGTTATGGATACGGCGGAGTTGCGTGCGCAACTGGCCCGGTCCGATGCAGCAGTGGCCAGCGCCAAAGCCGGCGTTGGGGTCGCCGCCGCCCATGTGGTCGAAGCCCGCGCTCGGCTGGCGCTGGCGCAAAGCGAACAGACCCGCGCCGAAACACTGACCGAACGCAACGTGGGTTCGCTCCAGGATCGAGATATCCGGCGCACCGAAACGCAGGTAGCTGAGGCTGGATTGACCGCAGCCGAGGCCACGCAGTACGCGCAGGAGCGCGCCGTCGAAGCAGAGGCGGCTTCCCGGACCGAGATTGCGGCGCGCATCGAAGATGCAACGCTTTATGCTAGTGGCGCCGCGCGGGTACTGTACCGCTTGGCGCAACCCGGCGAAGTTTTGGGCAGCGGCGGAAAGATTCTGACGCTTGTCAGCCTTGAGGATGTCTACATGGAATTCTTCCTGCCCGCGAGCGAGGCACCCCGCGTGCGTATCGGGGACGAGGCACGCATCGTGGCCGATATCGTGCCCGATATTGCAATCCCGGCAACGGTGGTGTTTGTCTCGCCGCAGGCGCAGTTCACCCCCAAGCAGGTGGAAACCCTGACCGAGCGCGAAAACCTGATGTTCCGTGTGCGCGTGCGCATACCGCCCGAATTGGTGGCCTCGCGCATCAATCAGGTAAAGACCGGAGTGCGCGGCCTCGCTTGGGTGCGGTTGGTGCAGGCCGACGGCAGTCTGCCAGAGTGGCCTGCCGGGTTGACGCCTCCGCTTGCCACGGTGTCGCTCGCTGCCCCAGCAATGCTGACCAAGCCATGACAGCTCAAATAACGGCTGGACAGACCGATCCTGTCGCTCGGCTTGAGCAGGTCAGTCACCGATTCGGCAAGGTCACGGCGCTGGACGGTGTGACGCTTGTCTTGCCCGCCGGGCGGATGATCGGGTTGATCGGTCCCGACGGGGTTGGAAAGTCGACGCTGATGGGACTGATCGCAGGTGCCAAACGGCTGCAAGAAGGCACAGTCCAGACCCTTGGGGGCAGCATGGCCGACGCAGGCCACCGTGCTGCCATCGGTGGACGCATTGCCTACATGCCGCAAGGGCTGGGGCGCAACCTTTACCATGACCTGTCATTGCGCGAGAATCTCGAGTTTTTCGGCAAACTCTTCGGACTAAACCGGGCCGAACGCGCCAGGCGCATCGAGCGGCTGACCCGAGCCACTGGATTACACCCCTTTCTCGACCGCCCGGCAGGCAAGCTTTCGGGGGGGATGAAGCAGAAGCTGGGCCTGTGTTCGGCGTTGATCCACGATCCCGACTTCCTGCTGCTGGATGAACCAACGACCGGGGTCGATCCGTTGTCGCGTCGCCAGTTCTGGGATTTGATCGACGCAATTCGCGCCGATCGTCCGCAGATGAGCGTACTGGTTTCCACCGCCTACATGGAGGAAGCTGCGCGCTTTGACCATCTTGTTGCGATGAACGCGGGCCGTGTTCTGGCCGACGCCAGCCCCGCCGGTCTGATGCAACAGACCGCAACCGATTCAGTCGGTGCGGCCTATGTTGCGCTGTTGCAGGACGATGTTGAAACGGCAACCGGCAGTCCCGCGGCGGAACCCGCCGTGCCGGCAGATCAGCAGACCACCCCGCGCCCAACCGAGGAACCCGCAATCCGGGCGCGGAACCTGACCCGACGCTTTGGCGATTTTACCGCCGTTGACAAGGTCAATTTCGACATCGCTCGCGGCGAGATCTTCGGCTTTCTCGGTTCAAATGGCTGTGGCAAGACCACCACAATGAAGATGCTGACCGGGCTTTTACCAGCAACCGAAGGCGACGCGTGGATATTCGGTCGTCCAGTCGATGCACAGGACCCGCAGGCCCGCCGCCGCGTCGGTTTCATGTCGCAGGCGTTTTCACTTTATGGCGAGTTGAGCGTTCGCGAAAACCTGTTGTTGCATGCGCGGCTGTTTCACCTGGGCCGGGCGCTGACTGACCAGCGCATGCTGGATCTGGTGCCGCTTTTCGAGCTTGAAGAGTATCTCGATCAGCGAGCCGATTCGTTGCCTCTGGGCCTGCGCCAACGGCTTTCATTGGCGGTGGCGGTGATCCATGCGCCCGAAATCCTGATCCTCGACGAACCGACATCGGGCGTCGATCCTCAGGCGCGCGATGATTTCTGGAAGCTCTTGCTGAATCTGTCGCGAAACGATCAGGTGACGATCTTTGTCTCGACCCATTTCATGGACGAGGCAATGCGCTGCGACCGTATTTCGCTGATGCATGCGGGTAAGGTGCTTGTCACCGACAGCCCGGACGCAATCATCGCTTCACGCAAGGCGCCGTCGCTGGAAGAAGCGTTCATCGCCTATATTTCGGCCGAAATTCCGCCTGAACCCGCCAGCACCGCTGCACTCGTTTCCACATCCGAAAGCATCGGCAATGTGAGTGGCTTCAGCCTGCGCCGGTTGTTGGCCTACACCACGCGCGAGGCAATGCAGGTACGGCGCGATCCGGTGCGGCTGGCCTTTGCCTTCCTCGGCACTGCCATGCTGCTGTTGATCATGTCGTTCGGCATTTCGCAGGAGGTGCGCAATATTCCTTTCGCATCCCTGGATCAGGACCGCAGCCCCGAAAGTCGGGCCTATCTTTCGGCATTCGAGGATTCGCATTGGTTTCTCACCCGGGAACCGATCCTGGATTCGAATGCGTTGAAACAGCGGATGATCAGTGGCGAGTTGACGCTGGCGTTGCAGATTCCACCCGGTTTCGGCGCGGATCTGCGGCGCGGTATGGAGACCGAAGTCGCGGCGCTGATCGACGGCACCGACACCACGCGTGCCGGCACTGTAGAAAGCTATGTACAGGGCAATCATACATCGGTCTTGGCCGATGCAGGGGGTGCTGCACCTGCACTTGCCATGCTGGCGCAGCCCAACTCGGGCCCGGTACAGATGATCCCTCGCTTTCGCTACAATCCGGCGATGGAAAGCTTGCCCTCCATCGGCCCCTCAATCCCGCCGCTTTTGTTGCTCCTGTTTCCTGCCATCCTGATGGCTGTCAGCGTGGCCCGCGAAAAAGAGATCGGGACGATAACCAATTTCTACGTAACCCCGACCGGGCGTGCCGAATTCCTGATCGGCAAGCAATTGGTCTATATCGGCATCACACTTTTGAACTTTGCCATCCTGACGGCACTTGTGGTGCTGGTGCTGGGGGTGCCACTGCGCGGCGATCCGCTGGTTCTGCTTCTCGCCGCATTGATGTATTCGGTGGCGGCTACCGGGTTTGGGCTTCTGGTGTCAATGATGTCCTCCACGCAAGTCACGGCAGTTTTTGCCAGCACGATCCTGTCAGTGATGCCGACGTTGCAGTTTTCCGGCATGATGACCCCGGTATCATCGCTGGAGGGACCAGCACGGATTCTGGGCAGCCTTTGGCCGACGACTTGGTACATGGCGGTCAGCGTCGGCACATTCACCAAAGGACTGGGGCTGGCTGATCTTTCGGGGGCGCTAATACGGCTGGCGGCGTTCGGACCCGTGTTCACCGGGTTGGCCATCCTGGCCTTGCGCAAACAGGAGAAGTGACTTGCGGCGTGTGGAAAACATCTTCTGGCTGGTCGGCAAAGAGCTGAAAAGCGTTCTCGGCGACCCGGTGATGGTGATCCTGATCCTTTGGTCTTTCGTCGCGGCGGTGATGCTCGAGGCCAGCGGCGCGGGTGACACGGTACGCAACGCTGCCATCGCCATCGTCGACGAGGATCGATCGCCCCTGACCCGGCAGATTGAAGCGGCGCTGATGCCACCTTGGTTCCAGGTCCCCGTCGCCATGACCGCGGATCAGGCCAGCGCTGCCATGGACCGTGGCGAGATCATGTTCGCGCTGGCCTTCCCACCGGATTTCGCCGCCGACACGATTACCGGAAAGGCTCCGGTTGCGCAGCTTCTGGCCGATGCGACCGCGGTGTCGCAGGCCCAGCTTGGCGCCGATTACATCCGCAACATCGTACAATCGGAGGCCCGCGCCTTTCTGACGGGAAGCCCGGACGGCCCCACGCCGCAACTGCGGTTGGAGTTGCGCCGTGCCTTCAACCCCAATGGCAACCCGGTCTGGTTCAAGGCAATGTCGTCGCTGCTCAATCAGCTGTCGCTGCTCACCATCGCGCTGACCGGGGCGGCGATGCTGCGCGAACGCGAGCACGGCACGATCGAGCATCTGATGGTGATGCCGTTGACGCCGGTTGAAGTGGCGCTTTCCAAGGTTCTGGCAACGATGGTGGTGGTGCTGGTGGCTTTCATCGGCTCGCTGCTGTTTGTTGTGCAGGGGGTGTTGCAGGTTCCGGTCGCAGGGTCGGCGCCGCTCCTGGTGTCAGGGGCAGCGGTTTACCTATGGGCTGCCGCCGCAATCGGAATGCTCTTGGGAACCCTGGCGCGCAGCATGGCGCAATTTGCGCTGCTGGTGATCATGGTCATCATTCCGGTGATCATGCTGTCGGGTGGCATGGGCGCGGTCGAAAGTCAGCCCGATCTCGTGCAGAAACTGACGCTGGCGCTACCTTCGCGCCATTTTCTGTCCTTCGCCAAGGCGGTAGCATTTCGCGGCGCGGGCATCAGTGCGGTCTGGCCGCAGCTACTTACGATGATGGGCTTAGGTGTGGTGTTCTTTGCCGCGAGTCTTGCACTGTTCCGGCGCTCAATGTCGCTGAATTGATGTGGGCCGCAACCAATACCGAGGCCGCCAATGGGAAAACAGCATGTGCTGACTTACCAAAAATGAAAGAATCGAACGCAACCGCTTTCAACCTGAATGCTATGGTCCCGGCAACAAAACCTGTACTATCGAGAGGTTACGCCGCCTTAAAGCCCGGCTTCGGGACACCGAGCATGCGTTCCTTGCCGATCTTTACCGTTCGACATAGGCTGACATTGCCCTGTCTGCGCCGCAAGCGGTAGCCGGCCGTAATTTTCCCAACAATTGAAAGGATACATCATGACAACCTGGCTACCCAGTCTCATCACCGAAACCCCGCAAGAGGGATATGATTTGGCCGTTAAACTGTCACGCTACGCCGTCAAGCTGACGCAACCCGACGCAGCAGCGCGCGATCGTATGCGCCCGGACTATGCCGAAGATGCCAACTCGCTGATCGCCGTCAGCCAAGTCGTTGCCACCCATTTTGCCACAGTCGCAGCGGCAAATGGCTTTTGGAAAGACGCCACGTAATGCGGGTTGCGACAGGCGCGCCACGGGCAACATAGGCACTGCCCATGGTGCGCAGCTCGGCGAGTCTATTCGTTCTTCATGGCAGAAATTTCGCGGATTGCATGAGTGAAACGTGCCAATGAGTTGGAAGTTTTTCCACGCGGCAACATCACCTCGATCAACTGAAATACGCTGTCGTCCGCCATCGCCATATCCAGCGCCCGTTTCAATTCGGCGCAGGTCTGCACCCGCATGCCGCGGCCGCCCAAAGACGGGGCGATATCGGCATAGTGCCAATCATCCAGATCGTGATATTTCTGGCCGGGCTGAAAGCCGCGCAGCATCTCCCAGCTTTGGTTATTGAACACAATCACAATTGGTGCCCAGCCGTATTTCTGGCAATTCCCAATCTCCCACCCGGTCATCTGGAACGCACCGTCCCCAACCAGCACAATCGGGCGCTTCCCGGTGACCGCGGCCAGCGCAAGCCCCGCCGGTACGCCCATTCCCATGGAGGCATAATAGCCCGGCGCAACAAATACTGTGTCTGAAATTTCCAGCGCCGTGAACAGACAATCGCCAATATCAGAGGCAATCGGCATCGACCCATGGGCGCCAAACAGATAATTGATGGCAATGGCGATATGCGACGGTTCCAGTGGAGTATCATTCTCGGGCAAGCCGGTGGCATAACTCCGTCAAGGGTGCGGCGCGGCGTGACCAAGAGGCGCAGCAAGCTCAGTCAACGCGTCGATGAGCGCTTCGAGCGACACCTCGGGGTAAAGATGATGGCCAAAGACCACCGTGCGGTCCAGCACCCGGATAGAGGTGCGCATGTCGATGTTGCGGCCAGACACGCCGAAATTGGTATCGCTGACAATGACGCCCAGCATCAGCAAACAGTCTGCGCTTTCGATAGCATGGGCGATATGCGCCTCGCCTGCCGAGCCAAGATAGGTGCCTATCAGCGGCAGAACCTTGCCGGCAAACAACCCTCAACGATTTCTCAAGCCACAGCCGGCATTCCTTCGTCGGTAAATCGGTCGCTGCTGGCGCAACGATCAAGACCGACGGCTGGTCAAGCTATCCTGGCACGCCAAATGTCCGGCATGAACCGCACGTCATTGGCTCCATGGCCGCTCATATTGTCCTGCCGTGGGTGCACCGCGTCTTTTCAAACCTGAAAACATGGGCTCTGGGCGTCTATCACGGTCTCAGTGTCAGTCCACAAAGAAGTTGAATGATATGAATCGCTTGTGATTCCATGCTGTTGATTTGATTCGACGATGGGGTGGAAGCGATGTGGACGAAAGCAAGGGGCAGAAGAAAGCCATGCCCGGACTGGCGACAGAGATCGTCAAGCGATCCGACACAGCCAAGGGTTTTGAAGTTCTGCCGAGGCGCT
This sequence comes from Hoeflea sp. IMCC20628, assembly GCF_001011155.1. Classification (NCBI taxonomy): domain Bacteria; kingdom Pseudomonadati; phylum Pseudomonadota; class Alphaproteobacteria; order Hyphomicrobiales; family Rhizobiaceae; genus Hoeflea; species Hoeflea sp. IMCC20628. The sequence continues at coordinate 12,352 of NZ_CP011480.1, read as the reverse complement.
GGGTGGTCAAACGGACCTTCGCGTGGCTGGGTCGATGCCGCAGGTTGGCCAAGGACTTCGAGAACCTGTCGCGCAACGCACTCGCCTTCCTCAAACTGGCGTCTATCCGCCTCATGCTGCGAAGACTTTGTTCAAATTGAACAACTTTCCGGACCGACGCTCAGACGCAAGCATATCCAAGCCTATCTCGATGAGTTTACCTTCCGCTTCAACCGGCGGAGGACACGCCATGCCGCATTCAAAACTTTGCTCAGCATCAGCCTCCAACTCAAACCCGTCACCTACAAGATATTGATCGAACCGGAAGTAACGGGATAAGCCTTCCTCCGCATTATGGGGAACTCGTGATTAGTCAAAAGGCAAAAGAACGACGCAGCAGATGCAGAAGCGATCTGTCAGATTACATCCCTGTATGCGAGCAGCCGCAAAGCGTTGATCACAACGATGACCGTCGAGCCTTCATGGAATACAACCGCCGCGCCGAGCTGCAGCCCGAACAATGTAGCGGGAACCAGGATGGCGACCATGCCGAGACTGATCCAGAGATTTTGCTTGATCGTCCGGCTGGTCCTGCGGCTGAGGCCGATGATGAACGGCAGTCGCTCCAGAGCGTCACCCATCAAGGCTACATCGGCAGTCTCAAGCGCCACGTCAGACCCTGCAGCCCCCATTGCAATGCCGACAGTGGCATTGGCCATGGCAGGTGCATCATTAACGCCGTCGCCGACCATGGCAACCGGTTGCTCCAGCCGCAGCCGCTTTATGGTTGCGACCTTGTCTTCAGGCATCAAGTCTCCCATTGCCTCATCAAGGCCGACCTCTTTCGCGACGGCATCGGCAACACGGCTGTTGTCACCGGAGATCATCACCATCCGGCTGATGCCAAGTGTGCGGAGGCTGGTGATCACACCTGCTGCCGCAGCCCGTGGCGTATCCATCAGGCCTATGACCCCCAGATAGCGGTCGGCCATGCGCACCACCATGGTGGTGCGCCCCTGTTTTTCAAGGTTCTCGGAAGTCTCCGCTACATCGATGGGAATAGGTGACCCATCAATTTCCGCAAAAAGAGCGGCCTTGCCGACATAGACCTTGTCGCCTGCTATTTCCGCCACGAGACCACGTCCGGTGATGCTTTGCAGGTTATCAGCCGTAGCCACATGAGTGTGGCCACCAAGCCGCTCGGCTCCATCGCGCACTACGGCCGATGCCAGGGGATGATCACTGAGCGCTTCGACTGCGACAGCTGCCTCAAGCAGTTCCTGCTCCGTGACCCCTGAAGCCGGAACTACATCGGTCATTCGTGGTGTGCCTTCGGTCAGCGTGCCTGTCTTGTCAAATGCAATGGCACCAAGTGTGCCAAGATTTTCGAGCGGGCCACCACCCTTTACCAGGACCCCACCGCGTGCGGCCCTCGCAACACCCGCCAGCACCGCACTCGGTGTGGAGATGGCAAGTGCGCAAGGGCTTGCGGCAACCAGAACCGCCATGGCGCGATAGAAGCTGGCGCTGAAAGGCTCGTCGATTACAAGCCATGCGAACAAGAGGAGACCAACTGATATCAGCACCACCGGAACGAAGATGCGCTCGAAGCGATCTGTAAAGCGCTGGGTGGGCGACTTCTGGGTTTCGGCCTCACTAACCATCTGCACGAGGCGAGCAAGCGTGCTGTCCCTGGCCAGCTTGGAGACCTGAATCTCAAGAGCTCCGCCGCCATTGATGGTCCCGGCATAGACGCGGAACTCGGCTGAGAGATCGCTGGCCATCGACGCGGCCTCGGCTATATCGCTCACCGCCCTTTTATCCACCGGAACGCTCTCACCGGTTACCGGGGCCTGGTCGATACTGCTTGTCCCAAGCGTCACGAACCCGTCAGCTGGGATGCGCGAATTCGGTCGGACGACAACAACATCGCCGACAACCAGTTCGGCCACTGGCACTTCGCGGATGTTGCCGTCTCGCTTGACTTCGGCCGTTGGTGGCGTGAGCTCCGCAAGTGCCGCAATGGCGCGGCGCGCGCGTCCCATTGCATAGTGCTCCAACCCATGCCCGATGCTGAACAGGAAGAGCAACAGCGCGCCCTCGGCCCATTGGCCAAGCACTGCCGCACCAGCCGCAGCAACCAGCATCAGGAAGTCGATCTCGAAGCGACCCACAAGCAATGACTCAATGGCCTCGCGAAGAAGGTAATATCCACCAAAACCATAGGAGGCGACATAAAGGACAAGCGGAATCCAAATTGGTACCGAAACCATGAACGATGACGCAAAACCTGCTACGAGAAAGCCGCCGCAGAGGAAGGAAAAGATCAGTTCGGTGTTGCGGCCAAAGATGCCACCGTGCTCGTGCTCGTGTTCTTCGCCTTCCTCGCCATGCTCAGGAGCCAATGCCGGAGAGGCAGAAGGGAAGATGACGCCCAAGTCTTCCAGGCCCTTGCGGAGCGCAGCTTCAGATGTCACCGACCGATCAAACTCGATGCGCACCGGACCGGCAACATTGGCGACGGCTTCCAGAACGCCCGGCATCTGCTGGATATAATCCGTGACCGTGCGGGCGCGGCTCGAATTCTGCACACCGTTCACCTCCCACAAGACATGGCCAAACTGTTTAGTCAGCCTGGCCCCGGAACTCTCGGCAATCTCCGTGATCCTGGCGAGGCTGATATTGGCGGGATCGTAGTGGATGCAAAGTCTTGCTGGTTGACCTGCGGCAGCGGCAAGGACATGTACCTTTGATACGCCTTCGCGCCCGGCAAGGTCCGCGATCAATCGTTCGACGCAAGCATCATGTTCATCCGGAATGTTGGGAAGCAGGACAGGAATGTCGAGCTGCAGATTGCTTTCATCATATGACGACATTGGAGTGAGGTCTTTCATTCGGGAGGACGTTTCGCCAGGAGGAAGCCGGGTTGAGCTTCATGCCTTTCGGCGGATCGTTCCCTGAAGCTTCGTGGCTTCGGCTATGGTGTTGGAGATCGTCCCATATTTGCGGACATTTTTATGCAGCAGGTCGAGTCGCTGATCGATTTCATCTGTGTCGATGATCAACTCGTAGCTGATGGAGGTCATTTTGGGCGGGCTGTCCTGCCGGAGGCCGTGAAGCGTTACCTCGACACCACGCAGATGAAAGTCGAGCATCGGTGTCACGCGCTCAATGCCCTTGATCATGCAGGCGGCGACCGACGCAAGAAGCAGTTCAGCCGGATTGAAGGCATCTGGTCGCCCAGCCATCCCGGTATCAAGGATTATGCGCGCATCGTTGGCCGATGCCTCGGAACCGGTGTCATCCAGCCGCTTGGCTGAAACGGAATACTCAAGCATCATTCCCACTCCATCTGTTCATATGTTGTTTGCGCATTGCGGCCAGCAAGGCTGTCAAATTGCTCAAGATAGGAAAACGCGGACTGGTCGATCTTCGGCGCATCCATGATGTCGCCCCCGTCGTCAATCAGGGTACCAATACGGGTGCGCAGATTGATGAGGTAGTCATAGGTGTCAGCCGTGGCTTTCTGCAAGGTCGTCGCATGCCCGTGGCCGGGCACCACATGAGCGGGGTCCAATGCGGCCACCGCCTCGAATACGGCAATCCAGCTTTTGGCATTCGACTGCGCACCATTACCGAGAATGCGATCAACATAAACGATGTCGCCGGTGAATACCGTGTCCTTTGCCGATAGCCAGACAAAGCTGTCGCCCGGCGTGTGCGCCTGTCCCACGTGCATGATCTCAAATGTGAGCCCACCGAGTTCCAGTGTGTAATTGTTCGCAAAGGTCACATTGGCATAGGCGGGTTCTGTGCCGGACAACTGTTCCCCCAGGAGTTGAGTGAGCGCGCTGAGTTGTGGCGAACCGCGCACTTTCTGGTCCTGAACAGCGTCTTGCGATGCAATGACTGTGGCCCCCTGTGCCAGCCAGTAGCTGTTGCCAAGCCAGCGATGATCCTGCCCGCCAGTGTCGATAACAAACTTGACTGGCTGATCTGTGATGTCGCGAATGCGCGCATGGATTGCTTCGGCACCTTTCCAGCTTCCGCCAGGATCGACCAGGACGACACCCTCATCAGTGACAACAACGCCGAATGTTGCATTGTTGGCCAGGTTTTCTGCTGAACGTTGTTCCATTGGACCGACCAGGGCAAAGATGCCGTCTGTGACAGGCTGTATCTCAAGAGTGTCAGCCCTCGCAGCGGCAGATGCCAAAGCCAGGGCCAAGGCTATCCCCCCGAACCTGAGAGCCTTCATGTCACCAGCCATCCTTCCAGTTTGGCTACAGCGGGCAGCCCTCCGGCATGGACCAGCTTGCCATCAACACTGATGCCCGGTGTTGACATCACGCCCGCCATTGCAATGGCGCGTGGGTCGGACACTTTTTCGATATTGACTTCGACACCCAGTTTCGTGGCAGCCTCGCGTATCATGATCTCGGTGGTTTCGCAGCGTTTACAGCCGGGGCCGTAGACTGTGACAGTCTTCATGGCATGTCCTTTCAGGGGGAGCGGGTTCATGAATCGGGTTACAATAAGAGGTTAAAGAGGTAGCCGGTGGCTAGGATTCCAGCCGAGACAACGGCGATAAAGATCGCAATCAATCGCAACGTCAGCACTTGTTTGAGAATGATCATTTCCGGAAGCGACAGCGCGATCACCGACATCATGAAAGCGAGTGTCGTGCCAAGGGCCGCGCCCTTGCCGAGTAGCGCCTCCACAATGGGAATGACACCTGCCGCATTGGTATACATCGGTACGCCGACAACCACCGCTGCGGGGACCGACCACCACGCCTGACCACCCATGATCTTCAGCATCATCGTTTCGGGAACATAGCCGTGGATTAATGCGCCGATACCGATGCCGACCAACACCCAAATCCAGACCTTGCCGACAATCTCGCGGACTTGCTCTACGCCAGTTTTCAACCTGTCGGCGAATGTGAAGTTTTCCTCGGGCAGATCGCCAACCGGGCCCGCGTTTAGTTCGCGCACCCAGTCCTGCAGGTAGCGTTCCAGCTTCATCTTCCCCATCACGTATCCTGCGACCATGGCAATCGAGAAACCGAACACAAGATAGATCGTGGCGATCTGCCATCCGACCAGGCCATAAAGCAGCCCAAGTCCGACGGGACCTACCATCGGACCTGCAATCAGGAACGAGAACGTCACGCCGAGTGGGACTCCTGCCGATACAAAGCCGATGAAAAGCGGGACTGACGAGCAAGAACAGAACGGTGTCAGCACGCCCAGTAAAGCCGCCAGCGGATAGCCAAGAATCTCACGTTTGCCCGCAAGCAGTGCCCGGGTCTTCTCGGGGCTGAACCAACTGCGCAGCACACCCGTCACAAAGACGATTGCCGTCAGTAGCAGAAGCACCTTTGGCACATCATAGGCGAAGAATGCGATCGCCTCGCCGGTGTGGCTGTCGCGTGCAACGGGGAACAGGGCTGTGACCCACTCGGCGAAGGGCATCAACTGACCGTATGCCAGCCAGCCAACAACACCAACACTAAGAACGCCCGCATACCATACCCAGTCTGGCGTTTCGTGCTTCGGAACAATTCCATGAGTTGCGGTTGTCATGCCATTGCCTGTTCAAAGAGTTTTTCTGCGTTCAAAACGGCGGAGATCATCGCCGTAATTTCAGGTGCAATATCCGGGTTTCGGCGAAAACGAACCCATTGTGCGTCGCGTCGGTCGAGGACGAGACCAGCTTCGCGCAGCACTTTCATGTGTCGCGACATGCGGCTCTGGCTTGCATCAAGCCGCTCCATCAATTCGCACACGCAATGCTCGCCCCCACCCCAAACGATGGCGAGGGCGGAGCGGCGGGTCGAATCACAAAGGGCGTTAAGTATCTCTTGCATGGTCCGTAAATATGCGCTTTGCCGCATATGCGCATTGATCCATGTCAATCCGCTCTACTGGACTCGGCCTTCCAACAGAGCAGCCATTGGCGTTGGCAGGCGCAGCGAGTTCAAACCTGTGTCGAGCCGACCTTTTGCTGGCCGACAGGCACGCTATATCGTCGGAAAACAGCACAACGGACCATGGTTTAGTAGTCAATGTCGCGGCGTCGCTCTATGAGACTTCACAAAGCACGGACTTATCGAGACAATGATCGTGATGGTACGGCCAGCGGTGCGGAGCGGCCGCAAAGGGTGGAAGGACCTTTGTCGCGATTGGAACGGATGGGTCAGCGAAGAGGCGCTTGGTTTGTGGCGGGCACCGCGCCGGGCGACGCGGGGTGGTCAGCGGACATATTCAGACCTGGCGATCAAGATCTGCCTGACCCTGAGCGCTGTCTTCAAGCAACCGTTGCGCCAGACACAAGGCTTCATGGGTAGTATCGCGACCTTGCTTGGTGTCGAGATCGCGGTGCCAGATTTCTCCACGCTCTCGCGCCGGGGCAAGGGACTGACTTTGCCTGCGACGCGTAAAACCGACCGATCCGATCCGGTCCATCTGGTGGTGGATAGTACCGGCCTGAAGGTCTTCGGCGAGGGCGAATGGCTTGAGCAAAAGCATAATACAAAGCGCAAACGGCGCTCTTGGCGCAAGCTCCACCTCGGTCTTGATCTTGTCAGCGGTGAGATTGTATGCGCGGACCTAACCAAGGATGACGTCGGCGATCCGACGGCGCTGCCAGATCTGTTGGATCAAGTCGACGGCCCGGTTGATATGTTCCTCGCAGATGGAGCTTACGACGGAGAACCAACATCTGATTTGCTAGCCGCTCGGTTCGGATCGGCGATCGATGTCACGATCCCACCTCCCAAAAACGCAATACTGAGCCCCAATGCGGCCAAAGATCCGACGGCACGTGACTGCCATATCGCCGAGATCGCAGCCCGCGGGCGGATGGCCTGGCAGAAAGCCACTGGCTACAATCAACGCAGTCGAGGTGAAACTCTCATGGGCCGCTGGAAAGCCGTTATCGGGCCCAAGCTAAAGGCGCGCAACTTCGAAAATCAGAAAACAGAAGCCAAGGTTGGCGTCCGGGTTCTCAACCGGATGACCGGACTTGGCCGCCCAAGTTTTGAACGCACCGCCTGAATTTCGTCTCGGGAAGGGCGCGTTCCCAGTTGACGTTGATCTATGCAACACGGCCCCCGCAATTGCTTTTCAGTTCCGTACCGCCGCCGTGCCGCACAAACAATTCGCTACCATCGCCTCGAAGCGTTCGATGCATGGAAAATCGCGGCCTGCATCGCCTAAAAATTCTTGAACGTCCGGCCGCTCTCAGCTTGCCAAACTTAACTTGACAACGCCCCTTCGATCATTAGCAAGTCATGTCATCACCTCGTAAATCCGAAATCAGAGAAATTCACGGGCTAACTTGACGATGCCCAGCAATCCATTTGCGCAGTCGGATCTGCTGTAAACATGTAGCTTTCGGCGACACGTCTCTTGACTCTCGTTTGAATGTCGCCCATAGCGACAACATGAGGCAGATCAGTTATACGAAGATGGCAATCCGGGTCTTGCGCCGGATGCCAGTGAACAAGGCTCAACTGATCCGGTCCAAGATCGAAGCCTATGCACAAGACCCAGCCTCGCAGGCGAACAATGTGAAGGCATTGAAGGGGCGAGATGGGATCCGACTACGCGTGGGCGATTGGCGGGTAATCATGGATGAACAAGACAATGTCCTGGCCATTCTGGATATAGGCCCCCGTGGCGGCGTTTATGATTGAAAGGGTATGACATGAACGAGATGGTGACGATTCCCCGCGAAGAATATGACCGCCTTCAGGCGGCAGCCGAAGATCTGGCCGACCTTCAAACCTATGATCGCTCCAAGGCGGCGCTGGCAGCGGGCGAGGACGAACTGATCCCGGAAGGCTTTGCAAACCGCCTGATGAATGGCGAAAGCCCACTGCGCGTCTATCGCGATCTGCGCGGCTTGACCCAGGCGGCGCTGGCGGAAAAGGCCGGTGTGAACCGCGTCTCCATTGCCGAGATAGAGACCGGTCGCAAGCAGGGGTCGGTCGCGTCCCTGCGCGCTTTGGCGGATGCCCTTGGGGTCACACTGGACGATCTGGCTGACTGACTTCTGACCTCTTGCGATTGTTGGGTCCGCTGCGCATCGTTTCCGAAAGCGGTGGATCGTACTACTCGTCTTCATCAGGACTTTTTTCCGCAAAACCATTGCCCAAGGGTATACGGGCATCCAGCAACCCAGCATCCTCTAGCGCCTCGATGTCGGGCAGATCGCGCAACGTCTCCATGCCGAAGGCAGAGAGGAAGTGTTTCGTCGTCACATAGGTATAGGGAGCCCCCGGCGTCGGGCTGCGAGGCCCAGACGCAATGAACCCGGCGCCGCGCAGGGACCCGATCACGTCACGGCTGACTTCCTTGCCAAAGATCTTCGACAGCTCGCTGCGCGTCAGCGGCTGGGAATACGCAATCGCCATAAGCACCATCGCCTCGAATTCGGACAGAGCCGCAACCCCGCCCCTTGTCGGCGCCTGCGATGCCCGGATTGCGTCCGCGTAAGCAGTACGGCTTCGGTGCTGCCAGCCGCCGGCAACCGATACCAGTTCATATGGCCGGGATCGGAGTTCCTCGTGCAGGTCATCAATGAGTAGGTCAATGCTGCAGTCTTTGCCGACAACACGCGCCAGGGTTTCACGCGTCACTGGCTCGGTGGAGGCAAAGATCACTGCCTCCACCCGCAGTATCCATTCCCGCCAGCGCATTTCCGCCGGCAAATCCCCCAGCTCCCGATCAAACAGCCGTTCGGCTGTAGCGTTCGTCTTCTTTCGGGATGGTTTTGCCGCAGTCGATGTGGTCATCGTCATAATCCATAGAACCGGAAGGACGATCGGCCAGACAGCTCCCGCACGGCCCCAAAACCCTCCAACCGTTCGAACATGCGCGTACTCGCCCATCGGGATAGATTGCTGCCCGGGGCCGAGGCTAGAACCGCATCCTGGTTCAGCAGACTGTGAATGACAGGATCGGCACCTTTAGTCCGCAGTTTTGGTGCAACGGCCAGAAGTTGATCAGATCGTCGGGCTATCTCCACCGCTGACAGTAGGGCTGCCTGTACGCCGTCGACCAAGGCCAAACAAACCGCCCCCGCAAATGCGGGTTCGCCAGGGCGAACACGTCCCCTGCCCCCGACCGTGCGGAAGGCAGAACCATAACGTTCCGACAGAAAAAGCGGAACGGGTTTTGGCCACTTGAGTTGTTTGGCGATGAGACCATCGGCTAGCGCCCAGGCGAGCGGCTCGGCATCCAGACGGGCGGCGCAGAGTGTTGTCACCAGCTCCGCAGCGGCAAAGGGTGGCGACCGACCCGACTGAACCGCGTCGTCAGTCACGGTCCTAGCAATGGTCGCAAACGGCTCATCCCAAGGGAGCCCCAAAAGATCAGCCAGTTCGGCCACCTGTTTCGCGGAAACCGCCGGTTTTTGCGTGGAAACCCTATTGAACGCCAAAAGCACCTTCCCAGCCGGGCCAGGATTATCACCGGACGCAGTCAACAAGACCGCGTCACGCAACGCGTGTTCGTCCTCGTTACGTCCCATCAGCCGGACGGCCGCAGCGGCGCATTTGAGCGCCTGACGCGAGCGCCAGCAACCGACCCAGGGGGGGTCCGAGCGAACCAGATCATCAAGCGATTTCAGGGCGATGCCGGCTGCAAAAGCCGCGTCCGCCTCGGTCACATCACGACCGTTCGGCCGTACCCACACGGGCAGGCCAGACAAGCGAAAAGGCAATGAAGAAGGGGCAGCCGGCAGCGAATCCATGTTGGTGACGCTATATCGGATGTGCGGAATATGCCAGTGATAATGCCATTATCCGCACGGCCTGTCCTTAATTTTTGATGTCTGATAAGATTGCATTATCCGACGTTTTGCTCATTATGGAGAAATGGCCCAAATCATCGACCAAACTGCCGATATTCAACCCGATCAAAACTCCGCACCGCAGGACAGCACGGCTGCCGGCAACAGTGTTGCGGCGCCCGAGTCTCCGGTCGGTCAACAGGCGAGCCTGCCCTCCCCTGTTGAGGGCCTCGATGCCGGTACTGGTTCGGGCGCCGATCTGCCGGCCCATCCTTCGCACCTTGCACACATCGTGTCTCTCACCGAGCGCGCGCGCGGGTATGTCGAAGCCGCCAGTTCTGCCAACACCCGCAAGGCCTACGCCGCCGACTGGAAGCATTTTTCCGCCTGGTGCCGCCGCTCAGGACTGGCCGCCCTCCCCGCCAATCCACAAACTGTCGGGCTGTACATCACCGCCTGTGCCACTGCCGTTGTCAGTGGCAGTGACTTCGTCACTGCCGTTGGCAGGCGGGTGCCGGGCAGTTCCGGGCGAGGCACAAAGCCCAACTCGGTGGCAACGATTGAGCGGCGTCTCTCGGCCTTGTCGTGGAATTATTTGCAGCGCGGACAAATTCTTGATCGCAAGGACCGGCATATCGCAACGGTGATGGCCGGTATCCGCAACAGCCATGCCAAGCCGCCAGTCCAGAAGGAAGCGGTCATGGCGGAAGATATCATCGCCATGCTGGAGACAATCGATCGCAGCAGCCTGCGCGGCCTGCGTGATCGCGCCATGTTGTTGATCGGCTATGCCGGCGGTTTGCGGCGATCCGAAATTGTCGGTCTCGACCTCAAGCCTGAACAAACTGAAGATGGCCGCGGATGGATCGAAATTTTTGACAAGGGTATGCTGATCACACTGCGCGGAAAAACCGGCTGGCGCGAAGTTGAAATCGGCCGCGGTTCATCTGACACCACCTGCCCTGTTGTCGCTGTGCAGACCTGGATCAGGTTTGCGAAACTTGCCCATGGTCCGCTGTTCCGCCGGGTCACCGGCCGCGGCAAGGAGGTCGGCGCCGACCGGCTCAACGACAAGCAGATCGCCCGGCTGGTCAAGCGCACAGTAGAGGCTGCTGGAATCCGCGGCGATCTGGGTGAAGTCGAACGGGTGTTGAAATTCTCCGGCCATTCGCTCCGCGCCGGCCTGGCCTCCTCCGCCGAAGTCGACGAGAGATATGTGCAAAAGCAGCTCGGCCACGCCTCAGCGGAAATGACCCGGCGGTATCAGCGGCGAAGGGATCGGTTCAGGGTGAATTTGAGCAAAGCGGCCGGATTGTAGAAGGAGCCTTGCCCGGCTCTATCCGGAGATGTCTGCGATGGCGGTTTTGTATAAAGCGTTTGCCTCCCAGCGCAGCGTCCCCTTCCCGCCAGTCTTTCGTTGCAATTTGCTGAAGATGACGCTGGTAGGCTGAAGTGGTGTGGGGCTGGTTGACAGCTGTCAACTTTGGCTGGAGTGCCAGCGATCGCAGGCTTGCTGTGTCGGATCGCATGACGTTAGCGGAATCAGTCCGGGCATGATGATTTCTAGCCCCTTGTCGATCACGGGCCCTTGATAGATGCCATCTGGAGATCCTCGGGCTCCATCCCCTCGCGCCATTCTATGCAGTTCCTCACGGAGACGGCCAAGCGCCTTCCCCAGGATCGCTTTCATCCACACCGATTCCATCGCTTCGTCGAAATCAAATTAATGGCATGTGGCAATGCGGGATCCAGACCCTTCAAAGCCGTTGTGAGCCAACCCTCAATAGAGAAGTGATGCCTCTTGGAATGGACCGAAAATCAACTCAAAACACTATTTTGCATGCCTGTTTTCCTGCTGCCACAATGGTTAATTTCCGTTAACCTTGTTTTTGTTGACACGACTCGCTTCGACACGCATCTTTGTGACGGTTGATGCTGGCGAAGTGGATGAATACCGTTAGTCATGTTTATGGCCGGAGTTGTCGGGATGATCTCGTAGCTTACAAGTATTTCGTAATATGTGTGCGTGTGTGCAGATGTGGCCTTAACCTCTGAATAGTGTTTCGGGCAATGTCTGTCTGGAATTGGCGTTCAGGAACGCTGCCCGAATGTGGGCGCGTTTTGAACCAACTGGTTAAGACCTTTTGTACGAACCACACGCGTGGTTATGGAGAGACTAGGTGAACGAGCAGGCAAAAATTTTGAGCGAGAAGCTTGGCAAAAGCCATCTGCTTCCTGCCGATCAACAGATTGCAGCGGATGCAAAGATGCTGTCGGAGCAGTTGTCGGCGATGCGCCTGCGGCTGTTTCCGCCACTCAGCCAAAAGCAAATGCGGTCGTTTACCTCCGGTGAAGCGGCAAAGCTGATTGGCGTGTCTGATGGCTATTTGCGGCAACTGTCGATTTCCGGTGACGGCCCACAGCCCGAAACTGGCGCTGGCGGAAGAAGGCTTTACTCGCTTGCCGACATAAATGCCCTGCGCCGCCACTTGGCGGCACCTGGCGGGTCAAAGGCGCGGACTTATATCAAGCAGCGCAGGCCTGAAGAAGGTGAACATTTGCAGGTGATTGC